>JAAZBV010000156.1 GCA_012513605.1 Desulfatiglans sp.
AACCGCTGAAAGCATCTAAGCGGGAAACCAACTCCAAGATTAGATATCCCTTTCTCCTTCGGGAGGACTAAAGACCCCTCGTAGACTACGAGGTTGATAGGCCAGGTGTATAAGTGTGGTAACACATTCAGCTAACTGGTACTAATAGGTCGTGAGGCTTGGCCATTTTAAACCTTTTTTATAAATTACTCTGTATTTTAGTTATATATTTTAGATATGTTTCCGGTGGTTATAGCAAAGAGGTCACACCCGTTCCCATTCCGAACACGGAAGTTAAGCTCTTTAGCGCCGATGGTACTGCATGAGAGGTTGTGTGGGAGAGTAGGACGCTGCCGGGACTTTTAATTAAAAGGCCCCTTGATTCGTCAAGGGGCCTTTTTTTTATTTATCCTATGAATTTTGCTTTTTACGATAGGTATACACTTCACTTAATAGGAGACACTATCAGGAGATAAAAGTGAGATTATTATCCTGATTGCATGACAGTGTTTTATTTTTCGCACAGACTTTATTTTATAAACCCTAAAAGATAGGGGAGAAATACTTACCGTGAGTCGCAACTTTCTTCACCTTTTTAAACAGATTTGATTAAACCTGCATTTTCATGACAAATTATCCTGTTTTTCCTGATGGGCTTTTTATTGTTGACAAAGAAATGCTGAAATGTAAGATTCGCCTTTATGATAAAAATGATGGAAAATCAGAGTATTAATATATTTTTTCAGGTTTTCTTTTTTAAAAGAAATCCCTGATAAAAAAGCGTGTGTGAATAAATAGGTTGAAAACGCCGGGCACACACCCTGGCGTTTTTTGTTGTATGCCAATTTCAAAAAATACTTTTGTATCATACAATTAATAAGGAGGATTTAGATTTGATGAATATAAAGCAACATCCCCCAATAGAGGTGACTAAAAATTTTTATAAACTTGGCACGCCTGCCTTCCCCTCTTTTCTATCAATGGGTGATTTCGGCATGCTTATTGAGGGAGGAACCGGTCCGACATTCCAGATTATTGTTGATCAGATCAACTACCTGGGGATTGACCCAAAGAACATTAAATATTTAGTACTGACCCATACACATGCAGACCATATAGGCGGCATCCCTCACTTTAAGAGACATTGGCCTCATATGAAGCTGATAGCAAGTCCGAATGCTGAAAAGGTGTTCAGTAAAACAGAGCTGTTCCATGAATTCCTGGTTGTTGACACCGGCATTGCACAGCTTATGAAGGCAAAGAATGAGATTGATGAGCTTCCTCCTGTGCCTGAAGATTACACCTTCCAGGTTGATCAGACAGTAAAGGAGGGCGATACCCTTGATTTAGGGCAAGGTGTTGTATGGGATGTCTTTGAGACCACAGGCCATTCATATTGCCATCTCTCATTTTTCGACAAAAAAGAGGGCACCCTGATCGTTGGGGATTCAACAGGTTTTTATGTGCCTGAAAAAGATGCATTCTGGCCGAACTACTTTGTATCCCTTCCGGATTACTGCAACAGCATAAGGAAGCTTGCAACTCTACCAGCGAAGAGGGCGGTTCTAAGCCATAACCACATAATAGAGGGCGATGTAAAAGGGCATCTTAAGAGTGCTATGGATGCAACTAGGGATTATCATAATGAACTCCTTGACCGCCTTGAAAGGGGCGATGATCCTGAATCAATCGCAATAGACAAGGGTCGTTTTGTCTACAGTATCACTGACATTCAGCCCTTCAAGGTCATGTATGACCTCTGCAAGGTTATGGTAATGAGATCACAGAAAAATGGAAGGGACTCGGATTTCAGCATATAGTATATGTTCATCCAAAAACGGATGTTTTTGGATGAAAGCACTCAGCCGTCAGCATTCAGCTATCAGCAAAAGGCATTTAAAAACATGCCTGGAAAGATTTATAAATCCAGGTATGTTTAATAAACTAACCTCACAGACCTGATAATGCATACAGAAAACAGAGTAACAAAGGCGAATAAACTAAAAATCAAAAAACCGGAAGGCTATTTTTGCTTTGCATGCGGTACGGCAAACCCCATAGGTCTGAACCTGGAATTTTTTGCCGTTGGTAATAAGGTCATTACAGAGACAACATTAAACAGGTATCATGTGGGATGGTCAGATATTGCCCATGGGGGCATCATCTCTACAATCCTTGATGAGGTGATGTCATGGACCATCCTCTATATTAAGAGGTGTTTTTTTGTTACCCGGAAGCTTGAGATAAAGTATATAAAACCTGTTAAGATCGGTGTGCCTCTTATAGCAAGCGGAAGCATATTAACAAACAGTGAGGATGATAAAATAGTCAAGGCTACAGGCGAACTCAGGGATAATCATAATTCCCTGCTTGCAAAGGCCAGTGGGGAATTTATTATAATCCCGCGGGAGGATATTCAACAAGGGTTTAAAGATTCGGAAAAGGAGATTTTTTCCCTTATAGATGGGCTGGAAAAAACAGAGAAAAGATAGAAAAGAGGAAAGAGAGGCCAGGAAACAGAAATGAGAAAACAGTAAATAGAAAGAGTTTTTACTCTTTTCTCTATTCTATTTACCGTATATTAATTTCTTAACAATTGGAGAACAAGATGGATATTGAACAGATAAAAGTAGGTTTTATGGATGTATTCTGCTACCTGGTGTCATGCCCCAGGACAAAAGAGGCCCTGGCAATTGACCCTGCAGGTGATGAGGATTTTATTTTCCAGAGAATAACGGAAACGGGCTTAACCCTTAAATACATAGTCAACACTCACGGCCATGCCGATCATACAGGTGGAAATGGCAGGATCAAGGAGCTTACCGGGGCGCAGATAATTATGCATGAAGTGGATAATGCGTTTTTCAGTCTGCCAGAGTGGCGTAATCATGCACTCCAGATGGGTTTTACCCCTTCGCCACCTGCTGACATATGTGTGAAGGATGATGATTTTATAGAGGTCGGTGATGTGAAGCTGAAGGTTATCCATACCCCCGGCCATACCCCTGGTGGCATGTGCCTATACGGGGGTGGTAATCTTTTTACAGGCGATACACTGTTTGTGGGCGCTATCGGCAGAACAGATTTTCCCGGAGGGGATTATGATACCTTTATGAACTCTATAAACAGCAGGCTTATGACACTTCCTGATGAAACAATCGTCTGGCCCGGACATGATTATGGGGTTACACCTTCATCCACAATCGGGCGGGAAAAGATGACCAATCCGTTCCTTTAGGTTTTTCAGGTTAATGATGAATCGTAATGCCCTGTTATCCGTTTTAAAAAGTCTTTTCATGATACTTGCCTTTGGCTTAGTTTTATTGCCGCATATTGCTGACGGTGTTGATCTAACCTATAAGGAGAGGATCAGCAGACTTGTAGTAAATGGAAGTTATACTGCAACAAAAGATGGAAAGACTATCTTTTCATATAACTCTGATACCAGGTTTATACCTGCAAGCATATGGAAGCTTACCACAGCCCTTGCCGCACTTGAGACCCTTGGCAAGGATTATCACTTTAAAACAGAATTTTATCAGGATAACGCCCATAACCTCTATATAAGGGGGTATGGGGACCCTTCGCTTATTTCTGAGGAGATTGATATAATATTCAAGGCCCTTAAAAAAATGGGGGTGTCAGAGATAAACAATATTTATCTTGACAACATCCGGTTTGAAATACCACAGATAACACCCGGTGTAAGTAAAAGCCTTAATCCCTATGATGTTGAAAACAGTGCACTTGCTGTAAATTTCAATACTATTTACTTTTCTGTTGATCAAAACGGCGCAATAACCTCTGCTGAAAAACAGACCCCGACACTTTCGATCATGAAAGAGATGGGCAAGGGGTTTAAGAGCGGCAAACACCGCATAAATATATCAAAGTCCCGTAAAAATATATCAAGGTATGTTGGTGAACTGTTCAGGGCCATTCAGGAGAGAAACGGGATTACCAGAAAAGGAACCTCCTCAGAAAAAGAAGTGCCGAAAGATCTTGATCCTCTGTATGTGCATTACTCATCAAAGGCACTTTATGAGGTAATTCGGGAAATGCTGTTTTATTCCAGTAATTATACCGCTAACCAGATATTCCTAACGCTTGGCGCGACAGCATACGGGTATCCGGCCACATGGGAAAAATCATCCAGGTTCATGCGGGGATATCTTGATAAGAATTTTCCCAGTTCATCAAAAGAGATGATCTTTGACGAGGGTTCAGGCATATCGAGAAACAACCTCATAACCGCAACAGCCATGCTGGAAGTACTTGAAAGGTTCAGGCCCTATGCTGAATTGCTGCCTTTGGAAAAAGGCAGATATATTAAATCAGGGACACTGAATGGCGTTTACACCTATGCAGGGTATTTTAATAACAAAGGAAATCATGACAGCTTTGTAATCATCCTTAATCAGAAAATGAATAACCGTGACAGGGTACTTGACCTGATGGAAAAATGGTACAGAGGCTTTTCTAAATAGAGTCCATCCAGAAAGAGACAAATTACGGATGGAGCTCTCAGCAGTCAGCGATCAGCGGTCAGCCAATTCTAATGCCTTTTGCTGAAAGCTGAATGCTGATGGCTGATCGCTTGTGAAGATTAATCTGCCTTTACTATCATGTCGCCAAAACCTGCTGCTATTTTTTGCCCAGGTTTAAGATAAAGATAATCCGCATCGGGCCACTCTCCATCCATAAGACCTTTTATCAGCCTGATATCACCCATCATCTTTTCAAAACGCCACCCCTTTTTTATCGCCTCATTATGAGTAAATTCTTCTGCCTTTTTATCTTCAACTATACCCTGCTCAATAAAGACAATGCGCTCGTAGTGTTTTGTCATGTCACTCATGGAGGCAATTATCCTGTCTGCCCTCTCTTTACCCATGCGCTTAACCATGGCCTCATATGCATTTTCATCGTATAGTGTTGCGGAATCTGCCCCAATGCCGGTTCCTCCGGTTGCATTATCAAGACGTTCCATATAATCTTTTGTATACCATATGGTGCCGGGGCAGCTCCTCTGCTGCTCTTTGTACTCCTCTTTTGAGCCAAGGCAAAGGGTTATACAGTCATGGGCACGTGGTATAATGATCGGTATATCACGGCAAACAAGCCCGGCTGTTGCCTTTCCGCAAAGCCCGTAACAGAGCAGTATTGCATCGTAACTCCTATTTGTGACACCATCTATCTTTTCCTGAAGGGTTTTGTTCAGTTCCTTTGGTTTTATGTGCTGCCCCATTGATACGAGCTCAATGTCAACAAGGTGCGGTGATTTAGCCACACAGAAATAGGCATATCTCGCAAGGGCATCACAGCAAATACATTTCAGTTTCATTTTAATTTCCGGTATCTGTAAAGTAATTCGTTATCTAAATTTATAAAAATATAACATAAGTCGTTATAGATAACCACGGAACACGGAGATGTTAAAAGTTTTTCCCCGTGTTATCTGTGCTCCGTAGTGAAACATATTTTATGGCATATTCACTAATAAATTTTGCAATTTTAAAAGAGACTATCATGGGGGTTATTCTGAGTCAATTCATCCTAATCATGGCCAGGCGGAATAGCGGTTAGGAATAGGTGAACACCTTGAATAAATAAGCTTTATTTTTAATTTTTCAGGTGCTATAGACATGGATTATGTCTATTCATGATATATAACAAGAGGTTGTAGTTTTTCAGATCACTCAATTATCAGGAGATATGCCTAGATGAAAGTACTACTCTTACTATTAATATTACAGGCAGCAGTTATAGCGCAGGAGAACCCAGCATATAAAAACCAGAGCCTCCCTGTTGATGACAGGGTGAATGACCTTGTTCCCCGGATGACCCTTGAAGAAAAGGTGGCCCAGCTTACAAGCACAATGCCCATGCTGGGATTTGGTTCCGATGCAGAGACATCATTTATAGATAAGGATGGGAAGATAGTCCCGGAGCGTGCGGTTAAATATTTTAAAAACGGTATCGGTCAGATATCAAGGCCAGGGATGAGGCTCGGGCCAAAGGAGATGGCCGAGTTTACAAATACCGTGCAGAAGTGGGTTATGGAAAATACAAGGCTCGGTATCCCTGTCATGTTTCATGAAGAGGCGCTGCACGGGCTTGCTACTGGAAAGGCAACCTCCTTTCCACAGGCCATTGCCCTTGCATCCACATGGAATCCTGATTTGGTAAATGAGGTTTTTACTGTAATCGCCCTTGAGGTGCGCTCCAGGGGGGCGCAGCAGGTGCTCGCACCGGTGCTTGATATTGTAAGGGACCCGAGATGGGGCAGGACAGAGGAGACCTATGGTGAAGACCCGTATCTCGCATCAAGGATAGGTGTTGCCGCTGTATCAGGCTTTCAGGGAAACTCCGTCTTTATTGGCAAATCCAATGTTATTGCAACAGGAAAGCATTTTGCCGTGCATGGCCAGCCTGAAAATGGCACCAATGTTGGGCCGGGGAATTATTCTGAAAGGGTTATCAGAGAATATTTTCTTAAACCATTTGAGGCAGCTGTAAAGGAGGCAAACCTAGAAAGCATCATGCCATCCTACAATGAAGTAGATGGCATCCCTTCCCATGCGAACATCGGGCTTCTTGATGGAATATTACGCCAGGAATGGGGCTTTAAGGGCCATACAGTATCTGACTATTATGGTATCAAGGAGTTAAAAGAAAAACATTTTGTTGCGGCCTCAAAGGAGGAGGCAGCCAGGCAAGCGATTGAGGCGGGCGTGGATATAGAACTCCCCTACACCGAGATGTATGATGCGCTGATCGAGCTGGTAAATAAAGGTGTGGTATCAGAGGGTGCAATAGATAAATGTGTGAGGAGGGTGCTAAGGTCAAAATTTATCACAGGCCTTTTTGATGACCCTTTTGTTGACCCCGATTATGCCGAAAAGGTCTATAAAGCCCCTGCGCATAAGGCCCTTGCATTAAAGGCGGCCAGGGAGGCAATAATCCTTTTAAAGAATGAAAATAACCTTCTCCCTCTTTCAAAGGATAAATATAAAAGGATAGCTGTAATAGGGCCTAATGCAAAGGGTGTTCACCTTGGAAACTACAGCGGGTTTCCTGAAGGGGGTGTTGATATTTTACAGGGGATAAAGAACAGACTGGCTTCAGGCCAGGAGTTGATCTATGCAGAGGGCTGCAAAATTACAGAGACCGATTCAACAGTCTTTACCTTTGAAGACCCGAAGCCTGCTGACCCAATAAAAAATGGAGAACGCATAAAGGAGGCGGTTAAGGCTGCTAAGGATGCGGATGTTATTATACTTGCACTGGGCGGGAATGAGTTTACATCAAGGGAGGCATGGATAGGCCACCTTGGCGACAGGGACAGCCTTGAGTTGTTGGGGAACCAGAATGACCTTGTAAAAGAGATGCTTAATCTTAATAAACCTGTTATTGTATTCCTTATTCACGGTAGACCCAATTCCATTAACTATATAGCAGAAAATGTGCCTGCCATCCTTGAGGGGTGGTATCTGGGTCAGGAGGGAGGAAACGCAGTGGCAGATGTCATTTTCGGGGAATATAACCCTGGCGGTAAACTGCCATTATCTGTCCCGAGGTCTGTTGGTCAGTTACCTGTTTATTATAACCATAAGCCCACTGCAAGGCGCGGGTATGTAGACTCAACGCCCAAACCCCTTTATCCATTCGGCTGGGGAAAGAGCTATACGGCATTCAGGTATGACAGTATCAAACTCTCATCTGATAAGATAGGTACAATGGGCGAAACAGTGGCGTCTGTTAGTGTGACAAACACCGGTAAACTAAGAGGGGATGAGGTGGTTCAGCTCTATATAAGGGATGAGGTAAGCTCTGTCACAAGGCCAGTGAAGGAGCTTAAAGGGTTTAAGCGTCTGTCCATTGAACCTAACGAGACAAAGAGGATTGAATTTGTGATAGGGCCTGAAGAACTCTCATTATTAAATCGTGATATGCACAGGGTTGTTGAACCAGGCACATTCAAGATAATGGCAGGGGGAAATTCTGAGGAATTGATTGAAGCAACACTAACGGTCATTAACTAAAAAGCGGGGGTAAAAGATGGGTGAACTTGAAAAGATAAACAAATACAGTCTTGAGATAGAGGGCCTTTTAAGATTGAAAACACCTCCAATAGGTATCAAATTCATAAAGAGCGAGGATGAGATCCCCGAACACGCGATTCGACCCAAAAGGGATAAAGGCATCCATCTTGCGCAGTGCCAGGCATTTGCCATGTCCAGGCGTGAGGGTGAAACAGTGGCCATACTCAAGGAAGACCAGTATTGCTGGGCACCCCTTGTTGCATACGGGCTTGCCTCCCCTGATGTTATAGATGCAGGTATTAATGAGGCCCCTGATTCCGTGAAGGGTATCCTGAAATGGACAAGGGAACTTGCAGATGCGCTCCCATCGTTACCGACAGGGGAGTATATCGGCATTCTATCTGCCCCTCTATCCACAGCACAGTTTATCCCTGATGTAATATTGATCTATTTTAACAATGGCCAGTTAAGAAGCGCGCTTATGGCGCTCAAGTTTGCACGGGGCGAATACCATGTGGAGTCTGATATAGAACCCTTTGATTCCTGTGTCTATTCAGTGGTGCCTGTATTCCTGAATGGGAATTACAGGGTCACTTTCCCTGATCCGGGCGAATATGAAAGGGCGCTCACCGATGAAGACAAGGTTATATTTTCAATGCCTGTAAAGAGGCTTGATGAATTTATTGATGCCGTAAGGCAGGTAGAGCGCATGGGGCAGGGTTATACCGGTTTAAAAAAGTGGATGCAGCCGGATTTTAAACGGCCTGAATTTTATGATATTATTTTTAAAAATGCAGGGCTTGATGTGAACAGTAAAACATAAAGTTCATTAATGTATTGGGATCAACTACTGCCTGAACCAGCAAGTATGTCATTCAAGGGTTCAGGCAGGTCAGAGCCAGTCATTTATCTGATTATTTATGAGGATTTTCATTAAAAATATATCAATCATATCCGGTTCATCTTCAGTTATCCTTCGAGCAGTGTCTATATTATTATTTTTAAGTGTGGTTTTTAGATGTAGTTACTGCCTCTGTAAAGAAGAGGCCGCCTATAAGGTTGAGTTCAGAGGAATAAAGAATAATGACCTCCTGAACCCTGTTCGCGATCTCTCCCAGACCCTTGAGCTATCATCAAGGCCCGCTGGCTCAATAAGCATGCTCAGAAAGAGGGTCAGGGAAGATATCGATCTGTTTCAAAGGTTCCTCAAGTCAGAGGGTTACTTCAAGGCTGAGATCAGGGAAAGTATAGAGACAAATAAAAGCCCCTGGCTAGTTGCCTTTGATTTTATTATCAACAGGAGGTTTATACTTGAATCGGCTGATATATCTTTTACCGATGATATCAAGGAGGAAATCAGAAGACCTGATCTCTCCCAGGCCGGAATTGTATTAAAGCAGCCATACCGCTCAAAGGATATACTTGATGGAGAGAAGAGGCTGCTTCTCCTTTTACAGAAACAGGGGTTTCCCTATCCTGTTGTGGTAAACAGAGATGTGGTGGCAGACCATGATACCGAGTCTGTCAAGGTCCATTTTTTATTTAACCCCGGACGGAGGGCGCAGTTTGGAAAGACATCATTCAGCGGGCTTATACAAGTTGACCCGGCGTTTCTAATAAAACTGATTCCCTGGAAAGAGGGAGACCAGTATAACCCGGGGCTTCTTACAGCCTATTATTCAGAACTGATGAACCTTGGCCTTTTTTCTATAGTGAGGATCATAGAGACAAAGGGTCAATCAGAAGAGACCATGCTGGTAGAGGTTAATGTTGCTGAGCGTAAGCATAACACTGTAAGCGCAGGGGTGAACTACCATACAGATGAGGGTCCGGGTCTCAAATTTTCATGGGAAAATAGAAACCTGTTCAGGCATGGTGAAAGGCTGGGGCTGAATGTGACCCTGTCAGACTATCTAACAACAGCAGAAAGTACCTTTAAAAAGCCTTTGTTCCTGAGAAGGGATCAGTCTCTGCGGTTTTCCATTCAAAAATCCTATGAGGACCCTGATGCATACACCAGTGACAGTTTTTCAGGATCCATCTTTATCGACAGGCAACTGACAGTAAAGCTGGATACTGGCCTTGGGCTCACATACAAGTGGTCAGAAATAGATCAGCTTGGTATTGTTAACAGATTTTCCCAGATCTCTCTACCCCTTCACCTGGGTATTGATACCAGTGATGACCTGCTTGATCCTGTGAGAGGCAGCAGGTTCTCAGTCAAGATTACACCTTTTTATGAACTCTCTCATGAATCCCTGTTCTTTAATAAAGGGATTATTAATTACAGGCATTATCTTAAGATAATGGATGACCCTGTCTCCATACTGGCCGGGAGCGTCACATTTGGAATAATCAAGGGCGCCGGTCATACTGAGATCCCTGCCACTGAAAGGTTTTATGCTGGTGGAGGCGGATCAGTAAGGGGTTATCCATTTCAGTCTGTAGGCCCTATATCAGGCACAACGCCGCTTGGAGGAAAATCCTTGCTGGAAATGTCGCTTGAATCAAGGTGGAGGATCACAAAAAATATGGGGCTTGTCCTGTTTCTGGATGGTGGCAGTGCCTTTACTGAAAGGCCCTTTGGCAGAGGCGAAGATATCAGGTGGGGAACAGGCATGGGTTTCAGATACTTCACACCCATTGGCCCCTTAAGGCTCGATATCGGGATCCCCCTTGATAAAAGGGAGGGTATTGATAACTCCTTTCAGATCTATATCAGTTTAGGACAGGCGTTTTAACAGGGTGTTATGAATATGAAGATATCAGTGGTATGCAGAATGGTCAGGAAGGGTGCAGGGTATATGGCGCTGATTATCTCTGTGCCTGTTCTGGGATGCATACTTCTTTTCACCATGATGCAGACCAACTATATCAAAGGGGTTTCTGTTAATCTGCTCAACAGCCATATCCTTGCAAAACAGGGTATCACGCTTGAGGCAGGCAAAATAAAAGGGGTATTGCCCTTCAACTTTGTTATCAGCGAGCTTGGTATTCATGACATGGAAGGCAGGTGGATGAAACTCAGCGGGTGTTCCGTACATATACTCCCAACTAAACTTCTTGCTGGTCGCCTTTACATTAAAAAGATAAATGTTGATAAGGCTGTTGTAGAACGGTTGCCTCACAGGGATAAAGTGAGAGGTAAAGAGATGCCGGAGGGTTTTACAATACCTTCATTTCCTTCATGGTTAACTGTCGAGGATATTCAGTCGCCTCATATTGATCTTGATGAAACCATTCTGGGCCAAGCTTCCCGATACTCTCTTTCAGGCGGTATTACAGGTACAGGTTTAAGAGAAGTCACAGCCTTTAATCTTGTATTAACCGGCACCAAAGGTCATGCCGGGTCTCTCGTATTTTCTTCCCTGATCAACAGCAATACTAAAGATTTCGAAATAAGGCTTTTAGCAAGGGACCCTGGCAGGGGCCTGCTTTACTCTCTTACAGGCGCAGGCATTGATTTCAACCTTGATTTCGAGGGAAAGGGGACCAATTCAGGCTTCAGCGGCAGGCTCAATGCATCAGGCAGTGATGCAGGAGAAATAACCTCTGACATAGAGGTGGAAGGAAAGAAGTATTACCGGTTTATTATCTCAGCGGAGTTAAAACCTGTTGATACCCTTTTAAGGGATCTGAATATATGTATAGCTTCCCCTGTCAATTTCAGGATAGATGCAGACCTGACAAACAAGAAGGAGATACTCTTCAATACTTTTGAAATAAGAACAGGGGAGATGGTCTCAGGTTACGAAGGCATATTTAAGCCTGATGGTCTTTCTATTGAAGGGGATTTTCATCTGGATATCAGAGACACAAAATGTCTTGAACATTATATGAAGGGATACACAGCCGATGGATTAAAGGTGGAAGGCAGCTTAAAAGGTAAACTACTCCGGCCCGATATTGATCTGACTTATCGCATTGCTGAACTTGTGAATGAAGAGGCGAAACTCCATGATATAAGCGGGAGTGGAGAGGTAAGGTTTATGGATGAAATAAACCATGCATCTCAAATAGCTTTGTCAGGTAGCGGTTCCATTGGTGAGATACTGATTATTTCGGGAGATAAAAAATACCATGATAAAAATATCTCATACGGATTCAACCTGTTGAACAGGGCGGGCATTGGACTGGAAGCAGAAATGGTTAAGGTTGAATCAAAAAATATTATGCTGCTTGTATCAGGAGAGATGGATTTTCTGAATAATAATCTGAATCTTAACGGGAGACTCAGCTTGCATGACCTTGATACACTCTCAAGGCACATAAATGAGAAGATCACGGGCTCTGGTGAAATAATATTTACGCTCCAGAGAGATAATAATATTTTTTCAGCCACTGTGGATGCTGATATTAACCGGCCTTCATATAAAGGCGCCGGGGCAGACAGGGTCTCTTTCGGGTTCAACGGAAGATTCAATGATCATAAAGGCGATGGGAGAATATCAGCACAGGTGCAAAGGGGAGAACACATTCTGAATATTATGTCTGGTCTTGCTCTCTCTGACAGGGATATATTATTTGAGAAGATTAACATATCCGGTATGGAGACCAGGATTAATGGAAACATAAACTACAGCAGGGTAAAACATTTTTTAAACGGCATTATTTGTATTTCATCTGATGATCTCTCGGGCATAACCTCTCTGTCAGGCTACAACATAACCGGTACAGCATCAGGGGAGCTTCTCTTCACTGAAGAAAAGGAGGGCCAGAGAGTGGGTTTCCAGTTCACTGCAAGGGATGTGGAGTATAAAGAGAACCTTGTAGAGGGCATAGATATAACAGGCCATGTGTCTGATATCTCCGGCTCTCAAAATTTCAGGCTGGAGACATCTCTCAGGGGTTATACTTTCAAGGAGGCTGAGCTTGAAACAATAGAGATAATTGCCACCGGCAAAAAAGAGAACGCCCGGATCCTCATCAATGGCAGGGCTAACGCCCCCATTGAAACCCTCTTTGAGGCAGAAGCAGCGGTTGCTGATAAGAACGGGAAAAAAGAGGCGGGGCTTACCCATTTTATGATCTCATTCGGTGAGACCCGTATAGCAATTATGGAACCTTTAATTCTGCGCTATTCGGATGATAAGACGCTGATAAGGGGGATCAATATTGGTGTTGATACAGGAAAGATCACAGGGGCTATGGATTATTCCACGGGCGGGATGCATGGAGATCTCCATATCGAAAAGATACCTCTTTCCCTCCTCTCCCTTGCGGGTATAAATGAGCTTGAAGGTGCGATGGATGGAAAAATCAGTATTAGCGGTACACCTAAAATGCCTGATATATCAGGCAGCATGGATATCAGAGGGGCCAGAGTTAAGGGGATAAAAAACAGCAGTATTCCCCCTGTTGATATCAGCGCCTCCTTTCTAGTAAATAAGGAGTCCCTGTCAGGAGAGTTCAGCCTTTTTGGAATATCAGGCACCAGTATCAGGGGCATGATGATGGTCCCATGCAGTTTCTCCATCCATCCCTTCACGTTTGATGCTGATGATAATGCCCCGCTGACAGGAGGCCTTAAAGGGGAGTTTGACCTTGCAGCCATTACATCTTTGTTTGATATCCATGGTCAGACGCTCAAAGGGAGGCTTCTTGCCGATTTTGACATAAACGGGCTCTACACCTCTCCGCTTATAACAGGTCGGGCGACCTTTTCTGAGGGGGGCTATGAGAACACAGGCTTGGGTATTATCCTTAATGATATCAGTGCCGATATATCTGCGGAGGGGGGCGATATTTTTGTTCATCACATTTCAGCTGATGACGGATCAAAAGGAAAAGTAACAGGAAGCGGCCAGATCAGTTTTGATACCATGAAGAGCTTCAGGTATAACCTCTCCATCTCTCTTAAAGAGATGCAGTATACAGGCCATGATATGCTGAGTTTTACTATAGGTGGGGATACAGAGATATCAGGGAGGGCAGGTGAACACAATATCATGGGCAGGTTCAGCATTGAAAAGGCCGATATACAGATCCCTGAAAAGCTACGTTACGAGATCACCGATATTGAAATAAAGGAGATCAATGTAACGAACGGGCTGGTTACTGAAAAGGTCGCTGAGCGACCTGAAAAAAGCAGCCTAAACTTCAATGTAAGGGTTTCGAGCAGTGGAAGGGTCTATATATACGGAAGGGGGCTTGAATCAGAATGGAGGGGAGATATTAAACTGGAAGGCAGTGCGGACACCCCTCTTTTACTCGGAAATCTTACCCTTATAAGGGGGAATTATAACTTTCTTTCAAGACCTTTTATACTTACCCTTGGATCGGTCAGTTTTACAGGGAAATCGCCCCCTGAACCCTATTTTGAGGTCACTGGAAGGGCTGTTAACAATAATATCTCTGCCTATGTAAACCTCAGGGGGAATATTAAATCCCCTGTTTTCACACTCTATTCAGAACCTGCCCTGCCGCAGGATGAAATCATGGCAAGGATACTTTTTGACAGGGAGATATCACAGATTACTCCCATACAGGCTCTACAGCTTGCAGGGGCAATAAATGAGATGATGGGTAGAAGGGGTTTTGACCCTCTGGCCTATACCAGAAATCTAATAGGAGTGGACTGGCTGCAGGTAAAACAGTCAGGGGAAAGCCCCGGTGAATCTGCATTAAGTGCGGGAAAATACCTCGGGGATAGTATTTATGTAGAAGTTGAGAAGGGTATAAGCGCTGAAAGTGGTAAGGTCTCGGTTAAATGGGAGCTTACACCAAGAATAACTGTTGATACCAGTGTGGGAGAAAATGCTGACACGGAAATGGGTATTAATTTTAAACTTGATTACTGAGATATTATAAATTTTTATTAAGCGAAATCTGTTGACGGGCATATTTTTATTCATTAAGTTTCCACTGAATTTTTTTAACAAGACGTAAACCATGGCTCAGAATTCCCGGATTGCCTATTTGAAAAGGCAGTTAAAATATTTATACCTCAGGTTATTACACTTAAAGGGTGAACCCCACGAGCTTGCTCTTGGTATGGCTATTGGTGTATTTGCCGGTATGATGCCGATACTTCCCTTTCAGATTGCCCTCGCAGTGGCGCTTGCTCTTTGTTTCAAGGCCAGTAAAATAACTGCTGCCATTGGGACATGGGTAAGTAACCCCCTGAACTGGTATTTTATCTATTTTTATGATTATAAACTTGGGGCATATCTGCTTGGCCTTGAAGGAGGGCATGAAGTCATAAAAACGATCATGGCTGCAATAAACCGGCATGATGAAATAGAAGTCATCTGGAATACCCTTTTTTCATCAGGGGCTGCCATTGTTACTGCCCTTCTTATCGGGGGGATTATATTCGGCGCTATAGCAGCTCTCCTCACTTATCCTGTGTTTTTATGGCTCTTCCGGAAGATAAGGGAATGGCGGCAAAAGAGAAAAGAAAAAAAGGGCACAAGGACATACCAGAAGTTCAAAAGGAGGCAGAAATAATCGGGTGACTGTTTATTCTTTGCACAAAATGTTTTAAATAAACAAGGAGTTGAATCATCCTTTAGCATGTAATATAGTCTCTTCAGTTTTTTCTACAGGAGGTTTTCCTATGAATATACTCTGGCTTCTTTTAGGTGCATTGTTTTTTGTGGTATTGGGGTACAGGTTTTATTCCGGTCGCATAGCTCGAATACTTGGTGAAGATAAACAGAGGGTTACCCCTGCATGCGAATTTAATGATGGTATTGACTACTGCCCGACCAGGGGGCAGGTTGTATTTGCCCACCATTTTGCATCCATTGCCGGTGCAGGGCCTATTATAGGGCCGACCATGGCGATAATGTATGGCACTATGCCGGTCTGGTTGTGGGTGGTTATAGGCGGCATATTTTTCGGTGCGGTTCATGATTATGTAACCCTTTTTGTATCTATTAGGGAACGCGGCAGATCAATAGCAGAGATCGCCCGTAAATCACTTGGTGACTTTGGGTTCGGCTTGATGATTGTCTTTACCATTGTAATGATACTTCTGGTAACCTCTGCATTTCTGGTGGCATCGGCAACCTCACTTACCTCACTTGTCTCCCTTGAACAGATGAGACTCGCCTCTGATCAGGCAATATTGAAGACTGTTGTAAGGGATGGAGTAACCTTTGGCAGAATCGGCGGGATCGCATCAACATCGGTTATTTTCATAACAGTGCTGGCGCCAATAATAGGGTTTATGAATTACAGAAAGAATATATCCCTTGCGATAACTGTTCCACTTGCCATTTTTATATGTTTATTATCTATTGTGATCGGCCTCTGGGCCCCTGTATCACTTGATGTCAACACATGGATGATCGTGCTGAGCCTCTACACCCTGGTTGCTGCCGGGGTGCCTGTATGGATACTGCTTCAGCCAAGGGATTTTACCAATGTGTTTATACTGTACGGGGGGCTTATCTTGCTTATAGCCGGGACAATAGGGGCAAGCATACACGGGGTTACCACCACTGCCCCTGCATTCAATATTGCAGGTGGAGCCTCTGCTCCCTCTTTAGGGCTTATATGGCCCTTTCTGTTTATAACAGTTGCATGTGGTGCTATATCCGGTTTTCATGCACTTGTTGCAGGTGGGACTGTCTCAAAACAGGTCACATGCGAGCCTCATGCGCGTATTATCGGGTATGGAGGCATGCTCCTTGAGACAATGCTTGCTGTTGGCGTGATTATCGCCCTTTCTGTGGGAATCCCCTTTGATGACTATGCCAGGATTGTTCACCCGGAAGCTGGCAGCTCCAACCCAATCCTGGCTTTTGCTCTTGCGATGAGCGGATTGATGTATAAAGGGCTTGATATACCTATGATCTACGGAACAGTCTTCGGAATACTCATGGTGGAGGGTTTTGTTGCAACCACACTTGATACTGCGGTGCGTATAAACCGCTATCTATTTGAAGAGCTCTGGTCAATACTGTTTAAAAATCCTCCGTTATGGATAAGGTCATATCTTTTTAATTCTTCATTATCTGTTGTCCTGATGCTTATCCTTGCATTTACCAATGCATTCAGCGCCATCTGGCCAATTTTCGGTACTGCCAACCAGCTTCTGGCAGCCCTTACGCTTATAACACTGGCCGCATGGCTTGCTGCAAACAGGAAGAAGGCCGGATTTTTGCTTCTTCCTGCGTTTTTCATGATTGTTACAACCATTTTTGCGCTTATCTTCCTTGCTGAGCGGTATTTTTCTAAAGGAAATTATATCCTGCTATCCGCAGATATCATTATGATACTGCTCACAATCGGCCTGATAGTGGTGGCAGTTAAGACATTTATAAAGCAGCATAAAGAAAAGATATCCTGAACCTCATACCTTTAAAGGCCCCTGACCATTTGTGTTGATCAGGGGCTTTTAAAAAACGATTCATTTCAATAAGTCTTATGATTCAACATACCTTGACTTTCTCCTCAATTCTGATAGCATTGCACAGACAATTAGCCCTGTTGTTGAGGTCAGTATCTCTGGTTTGATAGGCTTATCAGCCTATAATAGGCAGAATAAGGGCTGAGACTGACCGATTTAGGTTTATGGGTGTTTTAAAGACATTTAATCGAGGTTTTGCAAAATGAAAATTAAATCAGCTTTTTTCTCATTGGTAGTTATCGCAATCTTATCTCTTGTTGCGATTTCAGGATCATCTGGTACAGAAGGAAACAAACGGATTGTATTGGCTTATAGCAACAATGTGGAGGGGTATCTTGAACCGTGCGGGTGAGCTGATACCGGTGAGATGCTCGGTGGGCTCTATAAAAAAACAACATATCTTAATGAATACAGGAAAACCGAAAAAAATCTTGTCGTTGTAGATTCCGGTGACCTGCTTAATGAACATGTACAGATTAAAGAATCGTTTGTGGCTACTGCAAAACTCAAGGCAGAATTAATCACCAAGGTTTATAAGGAAATTGGCATTGATGCAATCAATGTAGGTGAACTTGAGCTGGCCCTTGGCCTGGATTTCATCAAGGATATTGAAAAAAGGTATGATGTGCCATTTGTTTCAGCCAATATAGTAAATGATAAAAAGGAGCTGGTGTTCAAGCCATATGTGATCAGGAATATTAATAATATCAAGATAGGCATAATCGGCCTTATGGGTACCACCCCTGATGTTGTAAAACCATTTGAGGAGATAGTCGGATCTACCTTGTCTGTTCTTGACCCCATAGAAACCGTAACAGCAATGGTAGCTGAACTCAAGGATAAGGTGGACTTTGTTATTGTCCTCACACATCAGCATATGGGACGCAACTGGATAATTGCCAGAAAGATAAACGGCATTGATGTGATTGTGGGCGGTCACCACAAACAGAAACTGGAAACCCCCTATGAGGCCAATAATACCTATATAGTCCAGACAGGTGAGAAGGGACAGCATCAGGGCATGCTTGTTATCGAAAAGGCTGCTGACGGCACAAAGACGGCCACAAATACCCTTGTCCCCTATGGTGACAAGATAGCTGATGATCTAAAGGTCAAAACCATGATCGATGATTTCAACAAAGAGGTTAACAAGCTTTATACAACTGCTTCCGGGACCACAGCGAAAGAGGAGACAGTAATACTGAGATCAGCCTCATGTGGCGAGTGCCACAGTGATGCCTATGAAATCTGGCAGAAGAGCGATCATGCAAAGGCATTCCAGACCCTTATCAATAAAGAGCGACAATTCAACCCTGACTGCCTTGTATGTCATACAACCCGTTTTGAGGAGGCAAATGGTTTCACCATGAAGGCACAGGAAAAGGAGCTGCGAAATGTCCAGTGTGAATCATGTCATGGCGACGCCTCTGCCCATTTGGAAGATCCAGGTTCTGTGCCTCAGATGGACCCTGGAGTAAAGACCTGCCTGAAATGCCATACTGAACACAGGTGCCCGGATTTTGAGAAGGAATATCAAAAGGAATGGGAGCAGATTAAACACTAGAATCTGGCTAAAGCCATTTATGTCTGTGTAATCAAAGAAACCCTGTTCAATGGACAGGGTTTCTTTTTATAACCCGATTATTTATCTTCTTATTTTCAGATATTGTTTAGCCTTTACCAATAACCATTCACAATTCACCATTTACCGCAAACTTTTTTTACAGCCCCAGGCTTGAGAGCAGGTTGTCAACATCATCCTGTCTGGCACGCCCTTCTGTCCCGCCTTTTTCATAACCTGTCATTAACTGGTTATTTTTATCCTTATCAATATTATGCCAGTTCAGTTTGAGTTTCCTGGCAATCTTGGTTATCTGATCCTGAAATGTCTGTATTGTTGGTATTGTTTTAAGGAGCTGTTGACCTATCCTGTCCTGTATCTGCTGTGTGCTGTTCAGGGTAAGGCTCTGCCTGTTTATAAAATCCAGCTTGCTCATCAGGATTTCTATATTTCTGGTGACAAGGTTGTTTGAAATGTCGATGCCGGCCTTTATCTGTAAAAGACTGGCCCTCATCTCCTTTTCAATATCAAAGAGGTTCTCAACTATTTCAAGAACCGCATTTGTCTGTGTCTCTGTTTCCGATATTATATTTTCAAGCCTCTTCAATGCAGTAGGGATACTTTCTATATTGGAGTGATTCAGGTCATCCTCAAGTTCGGTTGTTGATGTAAGAAAGTGCTGCAATACATCCTTGAGCCCTTCTATTACCTGAACCTCTTCCTCTTTATTACCGGGGTTAACCACCCTCGAATGTATCTCCTGTACAGTAAACATCCTCTTCTGGGCAATAACCGCTATATCCCTCTGTTCCTGTGTAATAAGACCCTGTTCAAGCAGGAATGTCCCGAGTACCTTTCCTTCAGGCTTTATGGAAAGCATCTCGTCAACAGATTGCCTGTCAAGGTAAGAGAGCCTTACAAGAGTCTCTCCATAATATTCAACAGGCGGGATCTGGAGATATATCTGCACCGCCTTTATGCTCTGCTTGAGACCATTTTCGTTTCTCGTGCCCCTTGTCAGTGCCTCTGCCACTGTATTAACCAATGGTGCAAGTCGCCTTGTATTTGAACACTGACCCTGATAGATACAGTATTCTAAAAAAAGCTGGGCAGCAATATCTACCTGCTCATTTGTATCGTAACTGTTTAATATTTCTTTAATAAGTGATAATCCGCTTTTATTTCCCGACATGTCCAAACTCAAAAAAATTCACTGTGGCTGACTCTGCATATGCTTTTTTTAACGGTTAATGTATATCCAGGTTTCATTTTATTGGTAAGTTATCGACAGGTAAATAAAGTAACTTAAACCATAATGAAGATATTATTAAAATTTTAAGTTTTTTGAATGAAACTATTTAATCGTATTGATTTTATGAAGTTCATAGGGTAAGCTTGCCCAAAATTTAATATTTTCAGGCGCAAAATTATTATATATCGAAAGGAAACAATAAATTGGCAGAGATTATCAGAACAATACCTGAACCTAATAAAACGGTTGACGTGGTCCGTGAATGTGATGTTGTGGTTGTCGGCGGCGGCCCTGGCGGAATAGGTGCAGCGATCGCAGCGGCACGCAATGGAGCAGATACTGTTCTTATAGAGAGATACGGTCATCTTGGCGGAATGAGCACGGGAGGGCTTGTTACAATTATCCCATGTTTGTCTGACTTTGACGGCAACCTCCAGATTGCGGGCATTAACCAGGAGTTTATAGACCGTCTGAGTGAAAGGAAGGCGGAGTTTCATCCCCCAATGGACATCTGGGGCTCTGATGACCCAAAACTTGTCAACTACTGGAATGAGAGATCATTCTTCTGGGTGCGTGAAAGACGCATAATCTACTCATCCCTCATTGATGCAGAGATAGGCAAGTGCATCCTTAATAACATGGTTAATGAAACGGGCATCAAGACATATCTCCACGCATGGGGGACAATGCCCATTATGGAGGGGAACAAACCGGTTGGTGTTGTCTTTGAGAGCAAGTCAGGCCGTCAGGCAATAATGGCAAAGGTTGTAATAGATGCAACAGGTGATGGAGATCTCCTGCCATTTACAGGCGCCACATTTGACACAGATATAGACCCGAGGATAAGGATAGCCAATCTTTCACTATGCTACTGGATCGATAATGTAAACCTGGTAAAGGTGGAGGATTTCCGCAGGGAATACCCGGATAAATGGGGCGAGATGATGATGGAGCTTATGCAGCAGGGCGGGCATCCCGGTTTCATGAGAAGCAACCTCCCCAACCAGGAAAAGGTTGTATGGGTGCATCCCAGGTATGCAAACAAGAGCCAGACCGATGTGGAAGAGCTTACAAGGGTTGAGATGCTTGGCCGTGAGAAGATGTTGCTTACCTTTGATTACTTTAAAAAGAATATCCCCGGATTTGAAGAGAGTTTTATTGTGCTCTCATCACCACAGCTTGGAACAAGGGGCGCAAGAAGGGTACATGGCGATTATATGGTTACATCCGAGGATCTCCAGCGCAATGAGCCCTTTACTGATACAATAGCCGTATTCCCGGACCTTGACAGGGGTAAAAATTCGCTCAACTCGCCTCTTACATTTATCCCCTACAGGTCGCTTCTGCCAAAAGGCGTTGATAATATGCTGGTCGGATGCAGGGCATTTTCATCAGATCAGGAAACCAACAACTTCTTTAACCTTATACCCCACTGTATTGCAATCGGTGAGGCAGCCGGCACAGCGGCAGCCATTGCTCTTAAACAGGGTGTTACAGTAAGGGATGTGGATATAGAGGCGCTCAAAAAACAGCTTATTAAACAGGATGTGATCCTGCCAGGCGCATATCCTGAAAAGTATAAAAAGCCAGGTTGTGACAGGGTTACAGTGTTTGAGGTGCCATTCTTTGGTGAGTGGCAGGTCCCTAAAAAGGATGGAAGCCAGATAAAGGCCGAACACTAATTCTATTTTTAATAAAGGGTTCATCTCCTCACGGATTTGAACCCTTTTTTTATTTCTGAAACCTGCCTCTGGACTTAAATATTTAATTGTGCCAATATCATCGTCAACAAAGATAAAAGGAGAGATCATGCCCTATTTCAGTATTGAGACAAATAAGAAGATCAATAATATAGAGACCGAAAAACTTACAAAAAAGGCGAGCCAGTTTCTGGCAGAGATGATGAGCAAGCCTGAACAGGTGATTATGGTGGCCATCAAACCCGGTACCCCTCTTATCTTTGGTGGTACAGATGAGCCCGCTGCCTTTGTAAGAATAAAGGCCCTGGGGCTTGATAAGGGCAGATGCCAGGAGTTTTCAGGCAAGGTATGCGGATTTCTTACAAAGGAGATTGGTGTGCCGGGGAACAGGGTCTTTATAGAGTTTACAGATATAGATGGCAAGTGCTTTGGGTATAATGGAGACACACTTGTTCGTTGATTATATAAAAATTAAGATTCAACAGGCAGGGATGTTTTAATCAATTAATAACTGGTATGAGGTTTGAGGTTTACGGTATGCGGTTTAAAGGAACCGTAGACCTGACACCGTAGACCGTAAACCTGATTTTAAGGGGTTGCAGGAAAAATTATGGACATGGAAGATGACAATATAGAAGAGAATGGAACGGTTGAAGATAGTTTTGGAGAAAGCTTTGAGGAGCTCTTAAAACAGAGCGAGGTGAAGGCGGTATTTTTTCAGCCGGGTCAGGAGATAGAGACCACCATTATCCAGATCGCTGATGAGTGGGTCTTTATAGATACAGGGAGTAAGTCCGAAGGTGTAATAGCTCTGAGTGAGTTCAAGGATGAAGAGGGCAACATCACAATAAAGACAGGCGACAGGGTAAGTGCCTATTTCCTCTCATCCCATAACAGTGAAAGACTCTTTACCACAAAACTTTCACTTGAATCCACAGGCAAGGAATTTCTTGAGGATGCCTATCATAATCGCATACCGGTTCAGGGTGTTGTTGAAAAAGAGGTAAAGGGTGGGTAT
Source organism: Desulfatiglans sp. (assembly GCA_012513605.1). Lineage (NCBI taxonomy): Bacteria > Pseudomonadati > Thermodesulfobacteriota > Desulfobacteria > Desulfatiglandales > Desulfatiglandaceae > Desulfatiglans > Desulfatiglans sp. The sequence goes on from JAAZBV010000156.1 coordinate 22,914, forward strand.
GAGATCAGGCTTGCCGGCAAGACCCGCGCATTCTGCCCCTTCTCTCAGCTGGGTCTTGGGCGGGTAGAGGACAGCAGTACAGTCACAGGTTCTGAACTCACATTCAGGGTTACCCAGTATGGGGAAAAGGGCCGAAACATTGTCCTCTCTCACCGCGCAATTGTTGAAGAGGAGAGGGAAAAAAGGAAGCTTGAATTAAAAGATACTCTAAAGGTCGGCATGACAGTAACAGGCACAGTAACATCCATAAAAAAATTCGGGGCATTTATAGAGGCAGAGGGCATAGAGGGGTTGATCCCTGTGTCTGAGCTCTCATGGGGACGTGTGGATGATATAGAGGGCATACTCTCTATAGGGCAAAAGGTTGATGTTGTTATCTCCTCCCTTGACTGGGATAAGGATAAATTCTCATTCAGCCTGAAGGAAAAACTCCCTGATCCCTGGGACTTAATTATCAATAAATATCCTGAAGGTTCTGTGCATAAAGGTAAGGTTGCACGGTGTGAAAAGTTCGGGGCATTTATTACCCTTGAGCCTGGCATAGATGGCCTTCTCCATATCTCTGAACTTGGGAAGGAGAAGAGGATAAACCATGCAAGAGAGGCGCTTACCGCAGGTCAGGAGATAGATGTAAGAATAAACGGCATAGATAAAGAAAAGAGAAGGCTTTCACTTGGCCTGGTATCAAATGAGAAGGATGAGGAAAAAGAGGTGTTCGAGAGCTTCAGCAGTGCAAGCAGCAAGGCTGGCAGCTCATTCGGTACCCTTGGAGACCTTTTAAAGGCAAAGCTTAATAAAAAATAATAACAAGAATTTAAAGCCCTGATTTTATGTCCCATTTAATGAGGACTTCAAAATCAGGGCTTATTTTTGCCCGTCTACAGTGGCAGCATATAATCAGCAAGCAGACTTGATGTCTTTCTCATGTTCATGCTCATGAACTTGGCAATCCCTTTAAGCAGTTTCACCCCGATCTGGGGATGCTGTTCAAGCATCTCTTCAAACTTTTTTCGAGTAAGTATCAGCAGCGTAGTCTGTGATTTTGCCCTTACTGTGGCTGACCTTGGAAAGTCATCAATAATAGACATCTCGCCAATGGAGCGACCCTTGCCCAGTGTAGCTATTACAACATCCTTTCCCTTCTCATTTTTTTTGACAACATCAAGGGCGCCCCTTGTGACAAAACAGACGAAATCACCCTTGTCACCCTCAGAAAAAATAACCTCCCTGGGTTGAAAATCCATAAAGTTCATGCTCCTGGCCAGGATCTTCAGATCATCAGACTTGATCTGATCAAACATGGGGATTTCAATCAGAAGGTCTATCACTGCCTTGGAAAGATTAGTCTCGGGTATTCCTTTTTCTTGAACCATATCCGGCATCCTTGATTGTTGAAAGGTTTAATGCAATTTTTCCCGGAATATAACATGTTACTGTTTTTTTAGTCAATGCGGCTGTTTATTTACGCGGGAATAATCTGACAATTATAATTAACAAAACAAGCGTTACAAGCCCAAGCACCCCATAGAGCCCCCAGCCCTTTTCACTGAAGAGGCTGCTAAGTCTTGAACTCCACTTTGTATCATGAATGGATTCTGTTTCATTCATCATGATCTTTTCCGGTACCCTGTTAAAGAGGAAATCCTGGATAATAGCGAGGTCATAGGATGCTGCCTTTGCCTTTGGATTACCTCCAGTGACCATATACTCCCCTGATTTTCCAGCCAGAAAAAAGAGGTCCTGACCATCATAAACAGCCTCTATTTTTTCGGGTAAAACGGGCTGATTATCCCCGTGATCAATGATCAAACGCATCGCAGACTGGGACCAGGGTAGTTCATTAATGCTAATATCAAAATGTGATGTCTCATTCCGGGTGTTTATCCACTCTTTTTTTAGCCATCGCTGCCAGCCAGACCTGCCAGGCTGCTCGGTTTCTATGATAAGCTCTCTTTTAAATATCCCTTTCCCTGTGAGCCTTATGCCTCTGATATGGCCTGAATCACTGGGCAGGGTTAATGGCATAATGGAGCGGTTGTTACTCCTGTCATATTCAAACTTCTCACCAATATCTATCTTCCTCTCTTCCCTGCGCCCGAAAAAACAGGGCACCTGCATACCATCCTTGACTATCCTTAACCCCTGCCGGTTCGCCTCAAGCCCTGCCTTGTTGTCCAGCACAAGCCTGTAAAATCCGGGCCTCTCAATATGGATGCCGCTTCTCCAGGTGTATCCCTCATCATTAAAAGGTCCGCCCCTGAGCACTGTATCATCCGGTATTTGCTCAGGCTGCCATGCCGGGTTTATTATAGGAGCACTGACAATCAGCTGGTGCTGTCCGGTCTCTTTTCCAGATCTCATCTCCTTAACATGGGCTTTTTTCCCAGCCCCTGTCTTCAAGGTATATGCCCCTTCCCGCTCTGCAAAAAAGACCATGCGGGGGAGCCTTGCGGTTATACTTACATCCCTGATCTCACCAAAATACTCCGCTGATTTAAGCCTTATAATCATGGCCTCACGTCTTGACTGCATCCCCAGGTTTATCATAATGGAAGGGTTTTCATTTCCGGTAAAGGAGCATTCCCCCGTGCGTATCTCCATGAAGTGCTGTTCACCCATAGAGATGGTGTCCCAGCCTAACTGCCATGAGCCCCTGAACATGGAGCTGGTTGTGATAAATATCTTTTCAATATAGATGCCAGTGCCCGGAAGTGTTATTCGAATCTCAGTTGAATCATCATTATTGATTTTTTCTATTTCAGGAGTAATAACCTCCTCAATATATCCTCTTTTGCTGACCTCACCCTTGATCTCAACCTTTTCAACAAAGGCAGGTATCTCCCTGAATCTGATGTCATAGCCGCTGAAGGAGAGCCTTAACCTCTCATACTCCCCTTCCTGGATATCTACTATTGCCCTGTCATCACCTGCTGCCCTGTAAAGGGCAACATCCGTTGCAAGCATCCTCCACCCGGAAGAGGTGAGCCCTTCAATATCCACCTTCCCTATATAATTTTTATCTGATATGCCCACCATTATCTTTTTTACTATGAAATTATCAGGGGTAATACCCTCCCATATAAGCCTTTTCAGATTATCAAGTTTAAGTGTCGATGCCTCAATGCCTATTACCTGCATGTCACCTCGTTCTGTCCAGAAGAGTTCAAATGGCCTCTCCCTGTTATCAGGCCCTAAGAGCGTGAGGTCAAGCCCGGAATCTCTTGATAATTCAGTAACCGGGATATGATGCATGCCTGGGGGAAGGGTGGTCTCAATCATACCTGGTTCACTGATATTGATATTAGCCTCTGAAAGCCAGTTTGTATTTTCCGCTTTTATGTTTTCCTGCGCAGGTAATATGGCTGCATGGACGATGGTTATAAGCAACAATATGGGACATAACAATTTCCAAGATACATCTGTAAACAAAGATATATTACCACGGAGGACACAGAGATCACGGAGGAAATATTTAAAAGATAAAAGCCTTGTGTCCACGGTGTGCTTTGGTAAATGGTATGTCTTTATTTTCCTGAAGCCTGAAAACATAACCTTTGTTAAATTATACATCTTTCCTCCTGTCGGATAGAAATCGTTGATAGAGATAGGAGACAAGTATCAGCACAAGGGCAAGCCCGATGAACGATGCCACCCTGTATAACTGACCCAGTGACCAGAGGTCCTTGAAAAACACCTTTAAGACGGTAATAACAAGGAGGATCAATGATGCCCACCTGAGTTTTACAATATCCTTTTTTATACCGATAACAAGCATGCATATGGAATAGAGAAGCCACCCAAGGCTGTAACCCAGTTGATGGGACAGGCTGCCATATGTCATGAGGCTGAATGCTCGGCCCTTTATGCCGAATGCTGCGGCTATCTCTATATTCATGATACAGAATGCAAATATTGCGAGTGTCACTCCCCAGAAGGGCCTGGGCTCAATATTTATTAAGGGCCAGTTTGAGTTCTCTTTCTTGATAGTGAGAAAGATGAGCATAGTAATAATAAGCAGGTAAAGAAGTGTCGGCATGTTGAGGGCAGGCAGCATATCCGCAAACTCCATCCTGAAACTAAAAGGCATGATCATGGATTTTAAGATGCCAAACATGATCAGAATAATCCCTGCAATCCTGAATGGCCGGGCTAGCTCCTTTGGCCATAAGAGCATACAGAAGCCGTATGCTATCCAGATAAAGACATAACAGACTGCCATAATTAAACTGCTGCTGCGGAAGAGCATCAATGGATATCCTGGCTGCAGCATGGTGCTCAATTCCAGTTTTATAAATACCATGCCTGCAACAAGCGACATGGCAAGAAAGAGATTTTTTATGCTGAGCACCTTTCCTGTTGAAGGTTCTTTTAAAAATAAAAAGATCAGTAACCCAATAACAGGCAAATATGCAATAAGCCCCAGGTTAAAAAATGGTCTCATCTTATATACATCTAAAGGGCCGCTGAATAGAGCAATAATAAGCCATGTCGCACTTAAGACTATAAGCCCAAGGCCGGTATAGCGCATTGCTTTGGGTACAGTTAAGGCCCTCCACAGGGCTGTGCCGAAACCGGCCCATATAATGTTATACAATATGGATTGAAGCATACTTCCGCGGGGCAAAAATTTAAGTGTCCTCCCTGCATGCGCCATCTCACTGTTTGTAAAGATGTCTGCGATCAAAAGATTCAAAAAGAAAAACCCTGTGCCCAATGAAAGCCACAAAAAATATTTATCTATTTCTATCTTATTAAGTCTGGATTCAGGGTATTTAGCAAGTCTTACAGCCCAGGCAAGCGAAGCCACACAGGCAGCAACAGAGAGGGCAGCCGGGTTTAATATTTTAATGCTCTCCGGCCCCTTCATCTGATTAAGGCATGATAACAGTATTATAAGCCCTGCCGGCGCCATAAATATGGATACCCACCTTAAACCGGGGTGCTCAACGCGTCTGTTGAGCCATAAAAGGAGTGTGGCCTCAAATACAAGCGCAAGCCCGATCCATCCATGATCAAGGAGCATGACAGGTATTGTTGATACATAGAAAAGCAGGATACCACCATGAAAGGCAAGTATCAGGTTTCTTTCCTCTTTTGCCTCAAGCCTTTTAATGAGCCTCATAATGGCGGGTAGTTTTATAATGGCGAGGATAAGCGGCGCCCAGCCGGATAGTGCCCTGTCAAGCAGGTGATCGGCTGCAACTATTACAAATATCCCCTGAAACACCTCAAAGATGGCCCAGACCACCCACATCCTTTTCCATCTTTCAAATGAACCAAACATGAAAAAGGGTATGATTACTGAACAGACGAAAAATAGGCCTGACCAGCAAAGGGCACTAAGATAAATCTCAGGCCTGTTCATCGGGTTAAATATCCAGATAGCCTGTGCGAATAGAGTTGATAACAGTACAACCATCCCCATTGGTTCGGAATAAAGGCGTTTTGCGATTACAAGGGTCAAAACAAGAAAGCAGAGAATGGTTGTCATGCCGGCATGAGGGTTAAGTGGCTGCTGGCCTAAAAAGGATGCGGCAATCAGCAGAAAGATCCCCATGACGGGGGTTGATGTCATCCATTCCATAAGAGGCTTTTTAAAATCAAATGATGCCCCTAACATCTCCGGCCCTATCTTAAGCCTCTCTCTCCATTCAGGAAGTCTTTTTATGAGGATGAAGATAAGAAGAGAGAGTATTGCCCCTGCAATAAATGTAAAACTGTAAAAGCTATAACCTATAAGGTATGGAGGGATTTTGATCATCCATATTAAACCGCTGACAACCAGCAGCAGGGCAAGTATCCCGATCTGTATAAGCCCGCCAAAAATAATAGTGATGAATATGCCAAGGGCCTGAAGGCACAGGGCCATTGGCCAGAACCAGAATGAGATATCCGGGTTTTTAAGTATTGCTAAAAGACTTACGCCTGCGACAGCAACAGGGAAGGTCTTGAACCATGAGATAAACTTTTTGTCAGGCCCGTATTTCATGATAAGGAGTAGAGGGCCAATGCCGCCTGCAATGCCATAAATGAGATAAAGCAGGAATGACCATCCTGTACCATTCGGGTAAAACCTGTATAATGACCATAATATGGCGGCAATAAATGTAAGCACAGAGTATGGAATCACGCATGAATACCATCGCCTGTTGTTTCTTGCGAGGATTATCGCGCCGCACATGGCTGCTGCATAAATGAGCATGGGGGCTGGTCCGCTGTATTTGATCATGATGATAAATGCGATCACAAGGAGGCTCATATAGAGGATTATCCCTGACCAGAGCAGACATTTACCTTCTTCATTCTCAGGTTTTAAAAACTCCAGAAACATACTGAAAAGGGCGGTATTTACAATCCATACTATGGCGATAGTCATGCTCACGGGTTCAGGGGTGGCAAATAACGAGCCGACTGCGAGCGATAGGATTGTCCCTGATGTTGCCACAAGTAAAAGGAGAGGTGACCTTAGCCTTTTCATCACCTGGTAAAGTCCGATGTTGACAATGGCAAGGTAGATGAATAGAAGATACAGATTTTCTCCACCGACACTTACAAGGGTTGGTGTGGCATATGCGCCTATGGCCCCCAAGACAGAGACTGCAATGCCTTTGTGATAAATGGCAAGTACAAATGCTGCGGCAGATACAACAATAAGCAGGCCGAACCCTGCATAATTTGATATGTAGTGGTAGTAGAGGGTTGCTGCAAATATTACACTGAAAAGCACCCCGATACCGCCTGCAGCGAGTGTATGACGCATTATGTCATATCTGCCACGCTCAAATTTCCCTGATGCAATTATCAGTATCATCCCTGTTATTGCGCCAATTACAAGTCGCACGATGGGCGGGATGAGGTTCCTGTCTATGGAGTATTTTACAAAAAAGCCTGCCCCAATGAAAAGGGCAATGCCGCCTATCCATGCAAAGAGCTTTGCACCGGTGAACTGTTCCCAGTCCACATTCCCCCTGAACTGTTGCCACCTCTTTACAAGCTCATTTTCCTCGATGGTAGTTTGACGAGCCTCCTGTTGAGGCCCCTGTTCAGGTTCAGCCTCTGTATACTTGAAATCAAACGCCTTATATGCAGCCTGCTTTGGAGGGAGAGGAGGAAGTTCTTCAGCCGGTGGCGCCTCTGTAACCTCTTCGTGTACCTCTTCTTCCCTGATTTCTACAGGTGTTTCTTCTGCCTGAACAGGCCGTTCTTTTACCGGTTCTGTTTTTTGATCAAAACCCTCTCTTCTGTTAAATATGCCTTCAGGGAGATTATCATTCAGAAACTTAACCCTTTTTTCAAGATATCGCAGTCTATCCTTGATGCCTTTTATTTCACTGGTCTTTATAAAAAGCACAACAATGCAGGCGAAAACCAGGAGCCAAAGTATAACCATCTATATCCTCCATCAAAAGAAGTAATGGCATGTCACATATTTAAGGGTAAAACCGGTAAGTCAAAAAATGATTATTATTCTTTATCGTCAAAAATGTTACCTTTATTAAAATATTTAACATAATATGATTTTATTTTTTCCCTACAGGTGCAATATAGACCGTGATCTCATCCTCTCCATCGACCTTGAGTAATTCATCCATCTTTTCCTGATCATAGGCAGCTATGGCGCATGTCCCTGCCTCTATTGCCTCGCAGGCAAGGTACAGGTTCTGGCATATGTGACCTGCCTCAATTGCTATCACCTTTGCTGAATCAATATCGTACCGCCACTCCATACGATAGGGGATGGCTGTCCAGACAAAGGTGACCGCTGAGTCTGCGACCCATCCCTGTCTGAATGTTGCTTCAACAAGTTTGTGTTTCAGATGATCTTCAGTGAACTCAAGTAAAAGCTGGTGCTCAACCGGAAGATAGCGGTACACCCCCTGCTCAAGACCCTGCACGTTGAACACACAAAGGTATGTCTCAAATGCGTGACGGCAACCTGCAGAGGGTACTGTTCTTAATGCATGGCCGGGCGCAAGGTGCTGGCGTATACCCTGGGTAGCCCATAAAAGAAAGGAGAGCTCCTTAATAGTTATGGCCTCACTGCTGTAAGCCCTGCGGCTTTCACGTTTTTGTATGGCAGCTTTTAAATCAATGCTGCCGATATCATTAAGACTATCAAACCCGATCAGCTCAATGCGCTTCTTTTCTTTTGAGAAGGGCTTTTCCACAGGCGGGGGCGAAATACCTTTATTCTGATCTGTTTGTGAAAAGTCTATGGTCTTCCGGATACTGTCCTTTAAAAATGCCCTGTACTGCCTTATTATTTCTTTATCCATATTTCTCTCTCATATTCGTATAAATAGTTTATGTGTAAATAAAGCATGATCTGTGCCATTAAAGCGCTGCCTGTTATGTGGTGTAATTTCAATATGATGCTTGTATGGTATCAGGTATTTAAGTTGTGATAAACATAAATTATGTTCATTTATTGCATATAACACATACCAATTCTGAACTGAATGTAAAAATAGAAAATCACACTGACAGGATGTAACTTAATTTTATCCTTCTATTGTTCGCACGGTCCCCGAGGGGATGCTTTCTTTGATGTTCTGCGTTTTATTGCCATCCTTTTACAGGTATAAAATATTTCCAATTGATATTTGAGGGTGCGTTTCCGTTTCTTAACCTTTAACCGCCTTACTTTTGATACAGTCATGAAGTGAGTAAATGATTTATGCCCTTCCCATGCTTAAAAATGATAAATACTTATCTGTGAAAAGTGCAGGCTTGATAACCAATGCTATATCCAGAACGTCATTCCTGATCTGATTTGGCATCTATACACAGAACGTCATTCCCGACCTGATCGGGAATCCAGTTGCTTTTGATTTGTAATTGCTTATCTGCCTCTTGCGGATTAGGGAATGTACAATATCAACGGGATGACCCCAATTTTATCGCAATTTTATCGTTTAAGATGAATATTGTTTTAATTTTTATATTCACAAGTTTTGCCGCTGTTGGCTTTTTTGCAAAACAATAGGTGTCAGAATTATAAGTTTAAAAGAGTAAGCTTTTATTTAACGATATTAATGGATTTATTCTTTGACAATTGAATATTGTGTCAAATGTGTAGGTCTGATGGCTTGCTGATTGCTTACATATATCAATTATAGGCGCTCCTCACGGTCTTCAATAATCAGTTGGCTTATAGATTTTCCTTTTAATTCAATAGCCTCAGCATCAAAATCCGGCCAGATGATATTTTTTTTGGGCCCCAGAGCAGTTATTTTTGCTATTGGTTTCCCTCTGCTGGTAATAGTAATTTCCTCTCCAAGGTGTATATCCTTCAATATTTTGCTGAAATTTTTCTGGATTTCTCCGACAGTGGCTGATTTCATAATATATACTCCCATGATGTTTGACGCATATTATATGCGTAAATAATTGGAGGTTCAAGGACAGAGAGGGTGATCAGTTTATGGCAGACAATGAAGGGTGGATTATCCAAAGGATTTTTATCTTTTTTCCCCTGTCCCCACTGGAAGATTTTTTAGGCAATGTGTTCTGCTGACATATTGTACATATATAAACCTGTCACCAATTGGTTTTGTATGATTTAACTGTATATGCCCTCAAAATTTAACGAGATTAAAATCAGTCTACAATTTCATATGAAATATCAGTTTTATTTTGCACATTATCCAGCACTGCACCCAGTTCCATTGCCTTTTTGATAAATGCCTTTTTTTCTCCTTCAGTCATGGTCGATTCAAATCGGATAAATACCCGAAGGCCTGAAAGCCCTGCGCGGCCTGATGTTTTAAGCCCCATAATCCTTGAAAAATCCACCTCTCCCTCTACCCTGGCTTCAATATTATGAATCTCTAGTTTGTCCAGAACAGCCAGAAAACGCAATGTAGAGACAACACAGGAGCCATAGGCTATGGCAAGGTATTCGGGCGGGGTAGGCCCCAGATCATCTGCACCGAAATCTACCGGCTGATCAACCACCACCCTGTGATTGCGAACACGGGATTCAACAATCCGGTTTCTTACTTCCCTGCTTGTTACCTTTATCTTGTAAGGGGCAGGATTTTCTTTTGCTGCGACTATCGCTGGGATAATAAACAAAACTGCAAATATAAGAAGCAGGTTCGTCAGCCTTTGATTTTTCATATTCTTCTCCTTTATGCTCAAAAACTTTTAATAAAACTTTGTCCCCTGAAAAAATTTCTTAAAAAAATTGTTTGTATTTCCCCAACTCATATATTATCGATATTTTGCTGTCTAACGGATTAATTAGATAATTATGATCGAAATTATTGATCAGGGGAGTGGAATTGGAATTAAGGAACCTGAAGACCTTTTTAACTGTTGCCCGGCTTTTAAATTTCAGGAAAGCTGCTGAGATGCTTAACTATGCACAGTCCTCTGTGTCTGCGCAGATAAAAATACTGGAAGAAGAGTTGGGAAAACCCCTTTTTCAGAGGGTGGGCCGGGCTGTTGTCCTCACCGATGCGGGGCAGGAGCTGTTGCAGTATGCGCAAAAAATCACTGCAATGGAACAGGAGGCCATGGGAGCGGTAACTGGTACAAAGAGCAGGCATGGGAGAATATCACTGAGAATTCCTCAGACCATTGGGAGCTGTTTTCTTCCTGATATCCTGACGGGGTTTTATCATGATCATCCGGATGTGGATTTTGATGTGGCAAGCTGTGAATATCAAAACCTGCCATATGAATTGAAAAGCGGGATTACAGACCTGGCCTTTCTGCTCACTGATTCTCTTGATTTATCAGAACTGAAGACTGAATTTTTAGGGACAGTAAACCTTGTAATGATTAGCTCACCTGACCACCCCCTTACCAGGAAAAAAACTGTCTCGATAATGGATCTCTCTTCAAACACCATCTTTTTACCCAAGCATGATTGCAGTTACAGGATGATGATAGAGCAGTGGCTTATGGATAAAAAGATAAAAACATCATCCATTGTGGAAATGAACAGCATCGAGGCAATCAAGCAATGCATTATAAAAGGTTTGGGAATTGCCATAATGCCTGATATTACGGCTGCAAAAGAGATTGATCAGGGCAATCTTGCTGTTCTTAACTGGGATGAAATGTCCATTGAGACGGCGGTACTTATGATTTGGTACAGGGGAAAATGGATATCACCTCTGTTAAAAAGTTTTATGGACAGTGTGAGAAAGGTGTTTTCTGAGACGATTAATAAACCGTGAGTATCTTACTGTAAAGGGGTAAAGGGGTCAAATCTCCGAATAGCTTTTGCAAATTTATTAGTAGAGCTAAACGGAGATTTGACCCCTTTTTTAATATTAAAGAATATGCGAAATGCACAGAGTATGAGCCTACAGGTAAAATAGGCAGGATAACCCATCCCTATAATGATACAGAAACGGTTTATACCTATAATCTACAGACAACAAGATTAGAAAATCTTGTAACATTAGGGCCAGCACCGGGTAATTATACTATTCAAAACAGACTATATACCTACTCAAAGGCAGGGGATTTATTAACTATTATTGATAGCAGTGGTTCAATACCTGTTACATACACATATCAGTATGACAATCTGCACAGGTTATTATCAGAAGATGTCACAGGTGATCCTTTACCACCAACAAGCGCAGAGGTATTGAATTATACCTATAATGACCCTGACCATATAAATGCGGTAAGTTCCATTAGTTATAATGGTACTCCTTATGCCTTCACATATGACCCAAATGGCAATATGTTAACCGGGCATGATTTTACAAACCCTGCCAACATTTTTAAAAGAAGCCTTACATGGAATGCGGATAATATGCCCACAGTAATAGAGCGTAGATCATTAGCAAATAATGCTCTTATCTCTTCCATAAATCTTACATATGATGGTAATGGTGCAAGGGCTAAAAAGGTGGCAGGAGGGATAACCACCTATTATGTAAGCAGTGATTATGAGATAAAGAATGGTGTGGCAACAAAGTATGTCTTTGCCGGAAACATGAGAGTTGCCAGCATTGAGGGTACAAATATAGATAACTCTAAAATATTCCATAAGGAGCACCTTGGCAGCTCCACTGCTGTTACAGATAATACAGGAGCGGATATTGAGACAACCGAATATATGCCATTTGGTGTTCAGAGGAGCCATTCAGGGGCAAACGCATCTGATTACAAGTATACAGACCAGGAGCTTGACAATGAATCCGGGCTGTATAATTATGACGCAAGGATGTATGACCCGGTGATTGGGAGGTTTATATCTACTGATGTACTCGTTCAAGATTGGTATGACCCACAAGCGTTAAATAGACTTTCATATTGTCGAAATAATCCTCTTAAGTATATTGACCCATCAGGACATGAGTTCATAAACGAAGTGATTGAAGGAGATTTTAATGATACCGGAACAACTTGGACGGGCATTGGAGGATCAATTGGAGTTGGTTTGATTCCTATTGTAGGGCAAATTGCAGATCTTAGAGATACTATTGCCAATGGGAAAAATGTATGGGAAAATCCAACGAAAGGTGTAGCATGGGTTGGTTTAGCAGGTGCCGTTGTTGCATGGGTACCTGGATTAGGTGATGCATTAAAAGGTGTATTTAAAGTAGGTAAAAATGTTGTTGGGTCTACTGATGAAGTCGTAGAAATAACTACATCAAGGTTTGCTCGTCGTGAAGCAATGCGACAAGAAGGTATTCCAACTAGCAGGTCTGCAACTTCACATCTGGGGAACAATAACAGTCAACTTAGGGTAGAAGGTGCTGATGGAAAACCTAAGATTATTACCCAACACAATGCAGATAAAAACCATAAAAATCCGCATTGGCATGCTGCCGATCCTAAAACTGATCCTGCCACTGGAGAAGTCCTTAAGAACAACCGTGGTCAGAATAAATATAAATCAGGCGGATCCACGGTTGAATATAATGATGGAATTCCTGAACCTGCTCCTGAAATACAAAATAAGCTTCTTATTAGAGAGAAAAGGTGATTTTATATAGTTGTTAAATAATATTTCACTTAATAAACATATTGTTTGTTAGGATAATGAATTATGGATATACAGTTGTTAATACCTTATATCATTCGAACCATCTAATTAAAATGAAAGAATTGAATAGAAATGACGAACAAATTATGAGTTTTATAAATTCAAACTGATCTAGTGCCCTGAACACAAAGGATTAAGAAAATGTGGAAGACAATGAGTAAATCAAAATTATGATTATAGAATAGAATATCATTTCACAAGAGATATGCTTGATAGTATTATTTTATATTTACTTAAAGGGCACTGTAATTTATTTGGAAACAAATATTTTTGCCTATGAATATCAGTTTTAAAAACAGGAATTCGAGAAATTTATTTTTATGAATAAATCAGTAACCAGTTTTTAGCATAAATTAGGTGGCTACACGGTTGCGTATAATTAGCTGCAAGATATGATGCGCTGTATTCTTTAAAACGAAGTTTCTCAGTAATATTTAATGGAGGTGTTATTGTAGGAATGGAAGATATCCAATTTTATTATATCTGTAAAATTGAAAGTAATTTAGCAGAAATCATTCGTGGTTGGGTAGCAGAACAAGTAAAACAACATCAACCACGTTTATGTTGTGAAATAGATAGTATATCTTTGGAGAGGTCAGTTGAATTAATTAAAGATATTTATACTAAGGAACAAGACCAATATTATTTTATTTTATCTGATGAAGGTGGAAAAAGTTCTGTTTATATTCTTCATATAAAAGGGTTATTTCATTTTGCTAAAAAGATGTTTATAAAAGAAGTTACATTCAGTGTAGTAAATCCTTCTGGTTTTGGAGGATGCACATTTGATTTAACTTGTACGGATGATGGAAGGTATGAGTTTTTTGCTGCAGCGTGGAAAGACCAAGAAAAATTAATAGAAAATATTAGCGTTATTGAGAAGAAAACTAAAATTTTCAGAGGTAATTAATGTTAATCATTAATAAAAAGAGGGAACAGATTATGCCAGCAATTAGAAAAGATAAATTGATAGCGATTTTTTGTATTTTAGTGTTTGGATTCACCGGGGTTGCAATGGCCCAGGAAAAAATAACAGATGCATCATTAACCGGCCTCATTTCGGAAGGAAAGGCATATCTTGAGAAAGGAGACCTTTCAAATGCTGGTAAAAAAATACAGGAGGTCTATGAAAATGCCATAAAAGTAAAAAGCAGCTTAAACACTGCTGTATCTAAAGATCTGTCTGACGCCCTTTTTAAAGTGGGTGATGCAGTGTTACAAAAAGAGGGATCAGGCAAAGTTAAAGGCTGGGCTGATAAATCCATTGAGATTAACAACCGGAATGATGATTCTTACCTGCTGCTTGCTCGGGTATATTACGATGGAAAGGATTATGCAAAGACAATTAATGCTGTAAATACAGCAAACAATATTAAGAAGAGGGCCAATAATTACCTGTTACTGGCATTTACACGTCTCAAGGAAAAATCGTACCAGAAGGCTATTAACGATTGCAGTGCAGGACTTAAAAATAACCCCACTGCCAAAGAAGCATCTGCCTTATTAAACATGAGGGGCTTTATATATAATGTAACCGGAGACAAGGAAAAGGCAAAAAAAGATTATCTTGATGCATATAACATAGACCCTGAGAATAAAGCAGCAAAAAATAATTATGATAATTTAAAGAAACTGGAATCATGACAGGGGCTTCTCCCGACAGTTACATATGCCTATGATAATGCCATAATGTTTAAAAGTGGGCAGTATGTAAAAGGTGTCTGCCGATGACTCTTGGTAAATTTACATATAAGAAGTGGTGTGTCACCCTACACAGTTGACAGAAATGACTTCTGTTAAGCAGTAATATAAAGGCAGTTGAAGATTAATAACTTTGACTGCCTTGAATTTTTTATGCGTGGTTGAGGGAAAATCAGACATCAAAATATTAACAGTAACTATCCTTCTTTTGAAATAAGATGCGGAGCGTCAAAGCAAAATGTTTCCAAGGTGACCATGGGAACAAGACTAACATACCCCCTCCATAATCCTTCCCACCTGGGGAGGAAAAAAGAAAAATTAAAGAGAGATCGGGAAAAAATTCCGCCCCTAGAAAAATAACTGGATTCCAGTCTGGATGTGAATGACGTGGTGTGTATGGATTTCCTATGCCTTTTATTTGATGTCCTTGGGTTTAAAGGAAATTAGCAGTGCTTAACATTTTTATCCAGTCTTCAAAATCAGCCTTCATTTTGACCCAGTCAAATGGCTCAATAATATTTATTTCAGGTTCTGATTCTGCATCCTTGAAATAGGCCAGACTCCTTATTACATGCCAGATGTCCCTGTTTTTATATTTTTTTATATAAAGCTTAAGATATGCTTCAAGCGGCTTAAATTTATTTATAAGATAATAGAGATCAACAAAATCTTTTCTTGAGCTCCTTGAGCCCCTTGAGGCAATTGCAGAAAGCTTCATACATGCGATATCATCATTCCCGGCAATCAAGAATGGTTTAAGTCATATGAAAATAATCAATATATATCAAGTTATTCAATATAAAAATTCAAGGAAGGAAGACTATTTCGTTGACATAAACCCTGTGTAAAATTTATTCTATCTCTGTAATCTATCTGAGGCATAAACAGTGACTGAACAATATACGAAAAGAAGAAAGAGCAGGCAGGTATCATTAAACGGGTTCCCTATTGGCGGTGATGCGCCTGTATCGGTTCAATCCATGACAAATACCGATACCAGGGATGTTAGAGCCACCACAAACCAGGTTAATGCATTAAAAAACGCAGGGTGTGAAATAGTCAGGTTAGCCATACCTGATGATGAGGCAGCCGCAGCATTTGCTGAGATAAAAGCCAGTACCGATATACCTTTGATAGCGGATATACATTTTGACTACCGCCTTGCTATTGCCACAATCAAAGGAGGCGCTGACGGCATCAGGATCAACCCCGGCAACATTGGCGGAAGGGAAAATGTTGAAAGGGTGATCCGTGAGGCGGAAAAGCATAATACATGCATAAGGATCGGGGTAAACGCCGGCTCTCTGTCAAAGCACCTCCTTGAAAAATATGGCCACCCCACACCGGAGGCAATGGTTGAGAGCGCGCTTGAACATATTGCCCTGTTTGAAGAGCTTGATTACCGCAACATAAAGATCTCACTTAAATCTTCAAATGTCCTTCAATGTATCAAGGCATATGAGCTGCTGGCCGAGAGGACTGATTATCCCTTTCACCTGGGCATTACAGAGGCTGGGAGTCTAATATCCGGCACTGTTAAAAACGCCATTGGCATAGGGGCGCTGTTACTAAAAGGTATCGGTGACACAATGAGGGTATCCCTTTCAAGGGACCCTGTAGAAGAGGTTAAGGTTGCATACGAAATATTAAGAGCGCTTGATCTGAGGCACAGGGGTATTGAGATCATATCATGCCCCACCTGCGGCAGGTGCGAAATTGATCTTTTCGGGATCGTGGAAAGGGTTGAAAAGGAGCTTAACGATATTGTAACCCCCTTAAAGGTGGCTATAATGGGTTGTGTGGTAAATGGCCCCGGTGAGGCAAGAGAGGCGGATATAGGTATTGCGGGGGCACGGGGAAAGGGTGTCCTGTTTAAAAAGGGGGAGGTTGTTGAAAAACTCCCTGAAGATAAACTGGCAGATGTGCTGATCACAGAAGTTAGAAGGCTTATAGACTGATATAGAGATGCTGACCGATGATACGGCTGAATGATATTACCTCAAGACTCTTAAGTTACAACCCCAAGGCTGATACAAGCCTCATTGAAAAAGCATATGTTTATTCCGCCAAGGTACATCAGGGGCAGGTAAGGCTCTCCGGTGTGCCATATCTTTCTCACCCCCTTGAGGTGGCATACCTTTTAACCGAGATGAAGATGGATGCCATAAGCATTGCTGCCGGCCTTCTCCATGACACCATCGAGGATACAGACGCAGAACTTACTGAAATAGAGAGGCTTTTCGGTAAAGAGGCGGCAAATATTGTTGACGGTGTAACAAAGATCAGCAAGATCCAGTTCAGCACTACAGAAGAGCGTCAGGCGGAAAATATCAGAAAGATGATCCTTGCCATGACAAGCGATATAAGGGTCATAATGGTGAAGCTTGCTGACCGCCTTCACAACATGAGGACCCTGGGATTCCATACCCCTGAAAAACAGGTAAGAATAGCACGCGAGACACTGGATATATATGCGCCCTTAGCCGGCAGGATGGGTATCTACTGGCTCAAATCAAGCTTTGAAGACCTGTGCCTCTATTACCTCGAACCTGAGATATACAATAAGATAAATGCGGGGATTGCTGAAAGACGCGGCGCAAGGGAGAAGTTTATACAGGAGGTTGGCGATCTTATCGGCCAGAAGGTGAGGGAGTATGGAATAGAGGCAACGATCAAGGGAAGGCACAAACATTTTTACAGCATCTACCAGAAGATGAAGGATCAGAACCTCACTGTAGACCAGGTATATGATATTGTTGCATTCAGGGTAATAGTAAACACCCTTAAGGAGTGTTATGAGGTGCTTGGGCTTATCCATTCAGCCTGGAAGCCTATACCTGGGAAATTCAAGGATTATATCTCGCTCCCAAAGGCAAACATGTACCAGTCCCTTCATACCTCGGTAATCGGCCCCTTTGTTCAGCGCATGGAGGTGCAGATCAGGACATGGGAGATGGACAAGGTGGCAGAAGAAGGGATTGCCGCCCACTGGAAATATAAAGAGGGTATAAAAATAGGCGAGTCTGACCAGAAGCAGTTTGCATGGCTCAGGCAGCTACTGGAATGGCAGAAAAACCTCCATGACCCGAAGGAGTTCATGGAGATGGTGCAGATGGACCTCTTCCCTGATGAGGTATATGTATTTACACCCAAGGGGGAGGTAAAGGCATTTCCAAAAGGGGCAACCCCGGTTGATTTTGCCTACAGTGTTCATTCTCAGATAGGAGAAAAATGCACAGGGGCAAAGGTTAACGGCAGGGTGGTGCCCATTAAATATATCATGAATAACGGTGATATTATTGAGATTATCACCTCCAATAAACAGCATCCAAGAAAGGACTGGCTTGACTTTGTAAAGACAACAAGGGCCAAATCAAGGATAAGGCAGTATATCAAGGTAGAGGAAAGGGATGAAAGTATATCTATTGGAAAAAATATCCTTGAAAAGAGCCTTGAACAACTGCACATCAATACCTCCAATATTGCAAAAAACAAGGACATCCTGGATGTGGCAAAGGAGATGTCCTTTCAGACCCTGGAAGACCTTTTCGCCAATATTGGTTATGGAAAGATTTCTGCCAGTCAGGTGGTCACCAGACTGAAAGAGAAGCTCGGCATTGAGAAGGAAGTAGATGTCGGGATTGTCCAGAAGGTCGTTTCAAAGATAACAAGAAAAAAGAGCAGCAAGGGCATAAGGGTAAAGGGCATTGATGACATGCTTGTGAGGTTCGCCAACTGCTGCAGGCCGCTTCCTGGTGAACGCGTGCTTGGGTTTATAACGAGGGGCCGCGGGGTTACGATACATAAATACAATTGCAGCCACATACTTGACTCTGATCAGGAAAGGCTGGTCGAGGTGCAGTGGGACCCTGCAAAGGATGATGTTTACACGGCCAAGGTAAGGGTAACCTCTGTTGACAGAAAGGGGGTACTTGCTGATGTGAGCGCCATAATATCAAAAAAGGAAGCCAATATTATCAATGCTGAGATAAAGACTACAATGGATAAAAAGGGTATATCCCATTTTACTGTACAGGTGACAAGCTATAAACAGCTTGAGGAAATAATGGGAGCGATTAAAAAGGTAGAAAACGTGTTAATCGTAGAAAGGGTATAAATAGTTACCGCTCCCTTTCCCTTTAAGTATATAATGGATCAGACTGTTCATTCAAATGACAGCAGAAAAGGAATATGAATGCTATTTGGTTATAAGCCCTGTCTTGATGCAGCCGGTGCACACCTTCATCCTTTTTGTCTGACCGTTCTGAACGGTTTTTACCCTCTGCAGGTTTGGAAGCCAGAGCTTTTTTGATTTATTATGAGCATGGCTTACCTTATATCCAACCTGCGGCCTTTTTCCGCAAATATCGCAAACTCTTGACATTGTATGACTCCTAATATTGAATATGAGCCCGTCAATATAGATTTTAATTTTTAAAAAGGCAATAGAATTTTATGGAACAGATAAAAAATATATCAGATGCAAAAAGCGGCTTAAAAGCGGCGCTTAACAGGGTCCCTGAAAGGCTTGAGCATATACATCTCATGGGGATCTGCGGAACAGCCATGGCCTCATTGGCCGGAATATTCAAGGTAAAAGGGTATCATGTGACCGGATCAGACCAGAATGTGTATCCGCCCATGAGCACCATGCTTATGGATATGGGGATAGAGATCAAAAAGGGCTATTCAGGAGAAAATCTATCTCCCCGCCCGGATCTGGTAATAGTCGGAAATGTCATCACAAGAAATAACCCGGAGGCCATGCGGCTGTCTGAGATGGATGTGAATTATCTCTCATTACCACAGGCGCTCAATGCATTTGCCATTCAGGGCAGAAGGTCGGTGGTAATCGCAGGTACCCACGGGAAGACCACTACCACTGCACTTGCTGCATGGCTTCTTGAAGAGACAGACATTGAACCGGGGTTTATGGTAGGGGGGATTCTTAAAAATTTTGGCAGCAGTTTCAGGCTTGGGAGAGGTGATTATTTTGTGGTGGAAGGCGATGAGTATGATACTGCCTTTTTTGATAAGGGG
This sequence comes from Desulfatiglans sp., assembly GCA_012513605.1. Taxonomy (NCBI): domain Bacteria; kingdom Pseudomonadati; phylum Thermodesulfobacteriota; class Desulfobacteria; order Desulfatiglandales; family Desulfatiglandaceae; genus Desulfatiglans; species Desulfatiglans sp. Next base: position 42,673 of record JAAZBV010000156.1, read on the forward strand.
CCTAAATTCCTCCATTATTCACCTCTTATAACAATAATTACAAGCATTGAGTTTGATCATGCGGATATATACCGTGACCTTGACCATGTTATCTCAAGTTTCCGCAGGCTTATAGAGATCATTCCTTCTCATGGTCTCTTAATAGCAAATTTGGATGATCCTATAGTGAATGAGGAGGCAAAAAGGGCAAGGTGCAGGGTCATTACATATGGTTATAATGAGGCAGCCATGTTCAGGGCTGTAGATATAAGTGATGAAGAGGATGGGACACATGTGAAGATACTAAAGGATGGGAAGGATTATGTAAACCTGATAAGCCCGCTGTATGGCAGGCACAATATATCAAATACCCTCTCTGTTATTGCCCTCACCGATCATATCGGGATAAAACCAATAAAACTGCCTGCCGCGATCGCATCTTTCAGTGGTGTAAAGAGAAGACAGGAGATAAGGGGAGAAAAAAATGGCATACTGGTTCTTGATGATTTTGCACATCACCCCACTGCAGTAGAAAAGACCATAGAGGCTGTAAAGGAAAAATACATGGGGAGACGCATTATTGCAGTGTTTGAACCCAGATCAAACTCAAGCCGCAGGGGCGTGTTCCAGGAGATGTACAGCAGGGCGTTTGATAAGGCAGACATGGTATTTATCCCTGAACCACCACTAATGGAAAAGGTGCCTATCGATAACCGGTTTTCTTCACAGGGCCTTGTGGAGGCCATGAAAAAAAGGGGTATCAATGCCTTTTATGGAGAGAACACAGACAGGCTTATTGAGCTGATTTTATCAAACACCGGTAAGGGGGATGTGATCCTTATCATGTCAAACGGCGCTTTTGATAATATTCATGATAGGGTGTTGAAAAAAATTTAAAAATATTTTAGGTAAATAGGATAACACAATTTTTTTACCACGGAGAACACGGAGAGCACGGAGTGAAAAATTAAAAGTTAAATCTCCGTGGTTAGCTATAAAGATGTACGTCATATGTCACTGAATTTATGATCAGGGAGAGAACTATGATTAATGCTGAAGGATTGACAAAGTTCTACGGCACACAGTGTGCTGTGGATAATATCAGCCTCAATATCAGGAGAGGCGAGATCGTTGGCCTTCTTGGGCCAAACGGGGCAGGAAAGACAACAACATTGAGGATGCTCACCGGGTTTCTTATGCCATCATCAGGCAGCATCAGGATCAAGGATATTGACATAGATGAAAACCCTCTGAAGGTCAAAGGCCTTATCGGGTATCTTCCTGAATCCGCCCCCCTGTATAATGAGATGCTTGCCTATGATTATCTCAAATATGTGGCTGAGATCAGGGGTATTGAAAAGGGGCATATTGAATCCAGATTAAAGTATGTTGCTGACCTGTGCGGTATTAACGAGGCAATGCACAAACCAATAGGCACACTCTCAAAGGGCTATAAACAGAGGGTGGGGCTCGCCCACGCCATGATAGATGACCCAGAGATACTGATACTTGATGAACCTACATCCGGGCTTGACCCTAACCAGATCGTTGAAATTAGGGATATCATTAGGGAGATAGGTAAAGAAAAGACAGTAATACTCTCCACCCATATATTAAGCGAGGCAGAGGCTACATGTGACAGGATTATCATAATAAACAGGGGCAGGATCGTGGCCGATGAGGGTATTGATACAATTAAGGGCCGCATGGGAAAGGAGTTACTTGTTAACGTATCTCTGAAAAATGCCCTTTTCGAAGATGTCAGAGAGGTGTTGAGCGCTGTCTCAGGGGTAACCGGGATTACTCAAAACGGGGTTGATCCGGGGATTCTTAAACTGGTCGTTCACTGCGGCTCTGGAAGGGATCTTCGTGAAGAGATATATAAAGAGATCAAAAAACAGACCTGGATACTTATGGAGTTTTATTATGAGGTCGAGACACTTGAAAAGGTATTCAGGGATTTAACCAGGGAGAACTGATATGAATAAGTGCTGGAATATTTTCAAGAAAGAGTTTAATGCCTATTTTGTCTCACCAATAGCCTATATAGTGATATCCATATTCCTGCTCGTGACAGGATGGTTCTTTTTTACCACATTTTTCATTTATAACCAGGCAGATATGAGAAACTTTTTTACACTGCTTCCGCTGGTCTTTGCATTTATTGTCCCGGCAATTACCATGCGCCTGTTTTCTGAGGAGCTTAATACAGGTTCATATGAGATACTCCTTACAATGCCTGTTACCTTCACCAATGTTGTTACCGGTAAGTTCATGGCTGCGGTTGCATTTATCATATCAATGCTCATACCGACCATCTCCTACCCTATATTTATCTCCTTTATAGGGAAGCTTGACTGGGGTCCGGTCATTGCCGGGTATTTGGGGGCCATCATGCTGGGGGCAGCATTCAGCGCAGTTGGCATCTTTTCCTCATCCATTACAAGAAACCAGATTGTCGCCTTTATAATCGGCGCGGTCATATGTTTTGCCCTTACCCTTGTTGAGCGCATGATGTTTTTTGTGCCGGTTGGCCTTGTGACCCCAATTGAATATCTTGGCGCAAATGTACATTTCCAGAATGTTGCCAAGGGGGTAATCGATTCCAGGGATATCCTCTATTTCATCAGCGTCAGCTTTATCGCACTTTATGGTGCTAACCTGGTAATCCAGAGAAAGAATTAGGAGGGGATATATGAAAGCGAATGAACGATCAGGTAATCTTATGAAATTTTGTATTTATCTAATTGTAGTGATCCTCATTAATGTGGCGGGTTTTACACTCTTTTCCAGGCTGGATCTGACATCAAACAGGGCATTTTCCATTTCAGATGTGAGCAAAAAGGCTGTTTCAACCCTTGAAGAACCCTTAACCATATATGTATTTTTTACCAAGAACCTGCCAGCGCCCTATAACAGCGTGGAGAAATATCTCCATGATCTTCTTGAAGAGTATGCCCTCTCCGGTAACAGGCATTTTAACTACAGGTTTTATGATGTGAGCACCCAGGAGGGTGGTCTGGACAACGAGATAAGAAAAAACCAGGAGCTTGCAGAGAGCTATGGTATCAGGCCGGTTCAGATACAGGTGCTTGACCAGGATGAATTCAAGTTCAAGATGGCATATATGGGGCTTGTTATCATACATGGCGACCTTGTAGAAAGGATACCTGCCATATCATCCACTGACAGGCTTGAGTACCGACTCACCACCACCATACAGAAGCTCAACAACAAGATAAGCAGCTTTCAGAAACTGGAAGCGAACATTAAGGTCAAGTTGTTCCTGTCCTCATCCCTTGAAAAGATCGCCCCCTTTATCGGGGTGGAGACCTTTTCCGACATCCCTGCAAAGGTCAGCGAGATCATAGAGAAACTGAATAGTAAGACATTCGGAAGACTGGAATATCTAATGCTTGACCCCTCAGCAGACCCATCTATTGAACAGCAGGTGAAAAAATACAATGTTACGACAATGGAGTGGCCGGAGATACCTGAACAGTCAGTCATGGCAGGGAAGGGCTCTATAGGCATTTTTGTGGAATACAAGGGGAATGCCCTTGAGATACCCCTCCTTGAAAGATTCCAGATACCCTTTATCGGTGGTCAGCAGATGAATACTTTATATCAGCTTGTGGATATGGCTGATGTGGAGGAGGTGATTCAGAAGAGTATTGAGTCCCTTATAGATATCAATGAAAACCTGGGATATCTGGCTGACCACGGGTGTATAAACCTGTGGGGCAGGGATTTTAATATGCCCGGTATGCCCAGCCAGGGGAATGTCTCACGGTTCAATGAGATGGTGTCTGCTACATATTCTGTCAAGGAGGTAAAGTTAACAGACAGGGATATGCTGGAGGGGATGAATTGCCTTTTGATTGCAAGCCCGAAGGAGCCCTTTACAGATTATGAGCTCTTCCGCATAGACCAGTTTCTGATGCAGGGGAAGAGCATAGCCCTTTTTCTTGATTCATTTGAGGAGCTACCCTCTCAGCAGGGTGGCGGCGGGCAGTACAGGCCGATTGATACCGGCCTTGAAAAATTACTTAACCACTGGGGTATTAATATAGAAAAATCCATTGTGCTGGATCAGGACTGTTACAAGGCAGAGCTTCCCCCTGAGTATGGCGGAGGGGAACAGCCGCTCTATTATGTTTCACAGGTCAATGATGAGATGATCAATAAAAAACTCCTTTTTATAAAGGATATAAGGGGGCTCCTTGTTCAGAAGAGTTCGCCTGTTGTGCTTGATGAAAAACTTATCAGTGAAAAGGGTTTGACCATTCATAAACTTTTTTCATCATCTTTAAAATCCTGGGAGATGCAGGAGCCGATCAATCTTAATCCTATGATGATAAGGCCACCTGCTCCTGATACCCCTCTTAAGAGCATCCCCCTTGCCTATACAGTTGAGGGGGCCTTTACCAGCTATTTTGCGGATAAGCCGGTCCCCGAGGCAGTTATGAAGGATGAAAAAGAGGGGGAAGATGATACGCCAGAGGAGGGTGAGGCAAAGACAAAGGCGGAGGAGAAACCGGCCATTGATGCGGGCATGGTAAAGAGCGAAGAGAAAAAGATAGTAAAGGGCAGGCCGGGAAAGCTCTTTATAGCAGGCACCTCCTATCTTTTGGATAACTCGGTGATAAGCCCGGATGGAGGCAATGTGAATTCCATATTTATCATGAACCTTATTGATTACCTGAACGGGAGGGAGGAGACAGCGGTCATGAGGAGCAAGACCGGGAGCCTAAATCCACTTGCACGGATTACCCCCTGGGCAAAGTCGGGCATCAAGTTCTTTAATATAATCGGGTTACCTGTAATCGTGGCGCTATTTGGCCTTTTTATATGGGGTTTACGCCACAGGAGAAAACTGGCAATACAGGATGCATTTAAAAGGCCGGTAAACATGGAATTGAAAGAATAATATTTCAAGTAGAGGTTTCATATGAAGATGAAAAAAGAATATCTTATACTTATTCTGGTCATAGCAGCTCTCGCCATATATATCTCTTTAAGAAAGGAGAGCCGTATACAGTATGAAATTCCGGAGGTCTCTGAAATAGCATCTGAAGAGATATCCGGCATTCTTATAAGCGGAGATGGCAAAGAGTTTAAAATTAAAAAAGAAAATGATAAATGGCTGATCGGGTCTGAAAATTATCCTGCGGACAGTTACAAGATAGGGCAGATGGTGGATTTTCTTAAAAGGCCTCTGTTAATGACCGTTGTATCTGATTCAGAGGACTATTTAAGGTACGGGCTGGATGAAAAAAAACGAATCATGGTAAAGGCCATTTCAGGGGAAAAGGAGCTTAGAATAGTAGATATAGGTAATCCTGCCGGTGTCCAGAATTATACCTTTATCAGGATTGGAGATGACCCGGTGGTCTATCATGCGCGTGAAGACCTGAGGGACATATTTGTGCCGGATGTGGATGAAATAAGGGATAAAAAGGTTATCGCCTTTAATAGAGATGACGTGGAGAGCGTCTCATTTAAAGGGGATGGCAAGGATTGGGTATTCACCAGAAAGGCACAGCCCCAGGGCGAAGGTAATGATAAAAATGGTGAGCTATTTCAGTGGGAATCAGAGGATGGCATAAAGGCAGAGCATGCTAAAATGATCTCTATCCTGGATGAAATAGCCAGTATAAAATGCTTCAAATACATCTATGATGAAGCATCTGAAGAGCTTGATAGCCCCCTGTATGTGGTCAGGGTCAGGGATAAAACTGACCATATACTGACTGTTTATCCCAAAAAAGAGGATGATTACAGGGCTCAATCATCGGATAACCCCTCGCCTTTTTATCTCTATGCATGGAGGATAGACAATATCAGGGAGAAATTTGAGGATATCATAGGGGTTAATAACGAGGAAAAACCCGACGCATAACTAAAGTAATCTGTATAAATAACTTGATGCTGCGGATAGATTTGTACTATATAGACAGATATTTCATCTCCTTAAAGGAAAATGAAATAGTTGAGTTAAATATAATCATGGCTGTTAACGGCCATAAAAAAATTAAAAGGAGAGATAATTATGTCAATGCTTGATGATTCCAGTAAAAATTTTATTGCCGCGCTAGCATCAAAGACCCCTGTGCCGGGCGGTGGAGGGGCTGCTGCCCTTGGTGGCGCTATAGGTATGGCCTTAAGTAACATGGTAGGCAATCTTACTCTGGGTAAAAAGAAATATGCGGATGTAGAGCCTGAAGTAATAGAACTGATAAAACGTGGTGAGGATATTATTAAAGAGCTTGAAAGCCTTGTGGATAAAGATGCCGAGGTCTTTGAACCCCTTTCAAAGGCATATGGCCTGCCCAAAAATACACCGGAAGAGATAAAGTATAAGGATGAGACAATAGAAAATTGCAGTATTGCTGCATGCTCTGTTCCAATGGAAATAATGCGCAAATCATTTGAAGGGATAAAGATTCATGCCAGGATGGGCCAGATCGGGACAGCAATAGCTTTATCTGATGTGGGCTGCGGTGTAACATTCCTGAAAAGCGCACTTATTGCAGGTAGTCTCAATATTATAATTAATCTTAACACAATAAAGAACGCAGACTTCCTGGATAAGACAAGGAAGGAGATGGACTCCCTGTTAGCTGAAGGGTGTAAACTTGCTGATGATACGTTGAACCTTGTTATAGGAAAATTAAGGAAATAAGGAGCTAAATATGGCAGAAATACTAAAGGCAAAGCCTGTTGTTGATGCAATGAAGGAAGATCTTACAAAAAGGGTTGAGGCACTTAAGGCTAAAAATATCTCCCCAAAACTGGGGATTATCCGTGTTGGTGCAAGGCCTGATGACCTTTTTTATGAAGGCGGGGCAAAAAAGACATGCGCTGGAATCGGGATGGATTGTGAGGTGTTTGAATTCCCTGTGGATATAGCGCAGGCAGCCCTTGAAAATGCGGTAAAAGAGATCGGTGCAAAAAAGGATGTGCACGGGATACTCATGTTTTTTCCCCTGCCTGATACCCTTGACAGCAAAAAGATCAGGGAACTAATCCCTGTTGAAAAGGATGTTGACTGTCTGACGACAGCAGGCGCTGCCAAGATCTTTACTGATGACCCCACAGGCTTTCCTCCCTGCACGCCGACCGCATGCATGGAGATGCTCCGTCATTACAATGTCCAGCTTAAAGGCAAAAAATGCACGGTTGTCGGGAGATCACTTGTTGTAGGTAAACCCCTTGCAATGCTGCTTTTAAGGGAACATGCAACCGTTACAATATGTCACTCAAGGACTGAAGACCTTCCTTCAGTATGTAAAGATAGTGATGTGCTTATTGCTGCTGTGGGCAAGGCAAAGATGATCAAGGGTAATTATGTTAAGCCAGGTCAGGTTGTTATAGATGTAGGCATCAATCCTGACCCGGAAAACCCCGGTAAATACTGCGGCGACGTGGATTTCCAGGCAGCAGAACCTGTTGTGGCCAGGATTTCTCCGGTGCCCGCAGGCGTTGGTTCTGTAACTACATCTGTACTTTGCAAGCAGACCATAATGGCATGTGAATTACAGAATAGTATAAAGTAGAAATAATGCAGGAATAATTTAAGGGAGATGATTTCAGGATGGCGTCATCTCCCTTGTTGTATCATCCCTTCTCTGTTTTGCCTCATCTATCTTCTTGATTACTGCCCTTAAATAAACCGCCATTTCCATGCCTGACTGGAATCTTTTGTCAGGGTCTTTTTCAAGGGCCTTGTTTATGATCTGTTCACATACCTTTGGCACCTTCGGGTTCTTCTCCCTGATCGGGGCATGTCTTTCCTGTGTTATCTGGTACAGAAGGTTTGTAATATTCTTTCCGTGGAACGGGAGATCCCCTGACAGCATCTCATGCATGACAACGCCAAGTGAAAAGAGGTCTGATCTCCCGTCTATCTCGCCGCCATTTATCTGTTCCGGTGACATGTAATTTGGAGTGCCTAAGACAACGCCGCTTTTTGTGGAGGTTGATGAGACAGCCTTTGCTATGCCGAAGTCAGTGACCTTTACCTTGCCGCTTTTTAACAGCATAATATTGCCTGGTTTAATATCCCTGTGTATTACCCCCTTGTTATGGGCATGATCAAGGGCAAAGGCGACCTCGCTTATGATAAAGAGTACAGTGCGCAGGGGCTTAAGTTTCCCTTTTGTGCAGTATGCTCTAAGGTCTTTACCCTCCAGGTATTCCATTGCAAGATAGGTCAGGTCATAATCTTCGCCAGCATCATAGATCGAAACGATCGACGGGTGGCTTAGCCTCCCTGCTATCTCCGCCTCCCTGAAAAACCTGCTTTTTACCTCCTGAACCTTTGATTCTTCAAATTCATCAGAGAACCTGATGGTCTTTATTGCAATGCGCCTGTTTATCTTGGGGTCATTGGCCTCATATACTATACCCATTGCCCCCTGCCCGATCTCCCTTGTAATCTCGTAGCGGCCAACAGTAGGCCTGATTTCAAGGTCATTAACCATCAGGATCTTTGTGTCCTTTCTCACCTTTCCCGGTGGTGTTACAGCAATGCCAAGCGCCTCTTTCAGCTTAAATATCCTGGATTCGAGGTCCCTGAAGCTGAGGTCCTTTTCAGCTATGTATTCATAAACGCTTATGGCCTTGTTGATCATGCGTTTTCTTTCGTAATCAAGGCCAAGGTTGTAGATAACATCCTTCATGGAGCTGTCCAGGTCGCATTTTCTGAATTTTTCAAAGGCAAGATCAAGGAGCCCCTGACTCTGGAAGCTTAGGCCCAGCATCCTGTTTGATTCCATGAATTCTTCTGACTGTATGCCCAGCAGTTTCTGATTGGCTGCAATATCCCTTACGGTTACTGTCGCATACAGGACAGCAACAGCGCCCAGTATGTATACCGTTTTCAGCCAGACATCCATTATCACAAAGGAGATAACCCCTGTGAATATTACGATCAGCCCGACCCCTGCTACTATGCAAAGCCGGTTGAGCTGTGTTGTTGCGGGAAGAAGGTGAGAAAATAGTATTACAAGTATTAAGATTAAGAACCCTTCAAAATAGATCATTGTGCCGGGGCGTTTTATGTAGTTGCCCTCAATAATGGCCTGTATTACATTGGCAGTAAACTCGACCCTTGGCATATTCATGTCAACAGGTGTGGATACCCTGGCCTGATCATCAGCGGTGTATCCGATCAGGACTATCTTATCCTCAAAAACAGGGGGCACCTTTTCTTCATTATAGATATCAACAAAGGAATAATAGGGGAATGAACGCGCCCCGCCAATAAATTTTACAAGCACCTCGCCTTTTTGCGCAGGGATGATTTTGCCTTCAAATATGACCTCTCCGCCTATGAATTCAGGTCTGTTAGCCTTGCCTCCAATATACTCCTGTGCAAGCCTGAAGGCCATTGAAGGTATTATATTGTCTCTGAAATTATACCTGAGGTTAAGGAACAGGGGGTGCCTTCTTCCGCCCATTGTATTTTCTGGTGAGAGATTGTTATGTCCAATACCAAAACAGTTAATTGCCAGACCGGTAAATGGTAACATGATATTGTTGAACCTGTGCATGGAATTATCTGGAAGTTCAGGTGTATCAATATTTGCCTTGCTTATGATCTGTGTCTGATACTCGCTGAACACAGGATCAGCATCGCTGTTTAATATAATGGCCGGTAAAATTACCCTGCCGCTTTTTTTAGTTGAGGTAATAAGCAAACTGTCATTATCCAGCCTGCTCTCAGCAGCATCAAGCAGGCCCCTTATCCTTAATGTTTCATCCTGCGGGAGGTTAAGGGTCGAGATATCTACAGAGAGGTTTTTTATCTCCCTGAGCCCTGAATTTTCTTCCTTCCGGTCAAGCCCTTCAAGATCAAGGGCGATCAGTTTTGCCCCGTTTTCACTGAGCTTTTCTATCATCCGCGCAATATATGACCTCGGCCAGGGCCAGGGACCAAGCCTTTCAATGCTTTTTTTATCAATGTTTACCATTGATATCCTGCCTGCACCTGCCGGGGAGGCCAGTGCAAAGCGCATCTCTATTCCGTATATAAACTGTTCAATGGATTCAAAAAGATTGAAATTCTGAAAGGATAACAGGATAAAGAGGGCAGAGATAATTATGCCCCTCAGAAGATAGTTAATATTGGTCTTGATTCTTATCATTTTTTCTTAAAGTATTGACTTTCCGATATTCAGTTGATTACAGAAAAAACAAACTGCACCTGATTATTTATCAGTGCAGTCATAATCCTGATTATCATATATAGCACGATGTGCAATAACCTGTTGAAATTTTCAAATATTTCGGATATCTAAATATAATATTCGGGATACTATGTCAAAATAAAACAATTATGGATATTCCCTTTCAGGGTGTATAACTTTTTTGATCCGGTTTTATAAACTGTATTAGCATTATTAAGGGTTTTTTCAGGTATTATTGATGTCAGAAGAGATGGCTTTAAATAAGGCAAAATCACCTGCCAGAAGGATTGCTACCCCAAGAAGAAAACTGGGAGAGGTGCTTGTTGAGACAGGTCTGATAAATGTTGAGCACCTGACAGAGGCATTAAATATCCAGCGTGATACAGGTAAGAGGCTTGGAGATATACTTGTTGAGAAGAAATTCATATCCGAAGAGGAGATGGCCCTTGCCCTTGCCCTTCAGCTTAAAATTGAATACATAGACCTTAGTGATTATACAATAGAACCAAAAACCCTTGAGATTATCCCCAGGGAGACAGCCCTCAGATTTAACTGCCTTGGTATCACTATCACCAATAACATCCTTGAAGTGGCAATGGCAGACCCGCTTGATCTTAATATGCTCAAGGATCTCCAGTTTATTACCGGGTACAAAATTAAGCCAGCTATCTCAACCGCGAGCCAGATACAGGATATCCTTCAAAAACACTATAATCCTGTCAAATCACTGAGTGAAGTGACCAGTGAGTTTGAAAACGATGAGATGATGGAGTTTTTACCCGATGAAAAGGGGGAAGAGGAGGAGGCTCATACTGTAGAGGAGTTCAAGGACTCTCCCTTTATAAAGATGGTAGACCTTATTATCAGAAATGCCATAAAAAGGGGGGCAAGCGATGTGCACATTGAGGCACAGGAAAACCATGTCAGGGTTAGAAACCGTATAGACGGGGTTCTACAGGACTCCATGCCTAAACTCCCGAAATGGACACAGCCCATTATCATATCGCGTATAAAGGTGCTGGGCGGCATGGACATATCCGAGCGAAGGCTTCCTCAGGATGGCAGGATAAAGGTAAGATCCAAAAACATGTCTGTTGACCTCCGCGTCTCGACCCTGCCCACATATTATGGCGAAAAGGCGGTTATAAGGATACTTAACAAGGATGAAACATCCTTAAGGATCAAAGACCTTGGCTTTAATCCCAGGAGCTATACCACTATCAGGAATTTTATCAACCAGCCCCAGGGCATGATACTTATCACCGGGCCAACAGGAAGCGGTAAAACCTCTTCCCTGTATGCCTGCATGAGCGAGGTGATATCCGAGGAGATCAATATCATCACGGTCGAAGACCCTGTTGAGTTTGAACTCCACGGTATTAACCAGGTTCAGATAAATGAGAAGGTGGGTCTGACATTTCCAAGTGTCTTAAGATCCATTTTAAGGCAGGACCCGAATGTGATTATGATCGGTGAAATAAGGGATAAAGAGACAGCAGAGATTTCTCTTCAGTCGGCCCTTACCGGGCATCTTGTGCTTTCCACCCTCCATACAAATGACGCCCCTTCAGCGGTTACAAGACTCGTTGATATAGGGATGCCACCTTATCTTATTACATCATCCATACTTGGTGTTGTGGCCCAGCGGCTTGTAAGAAAGATATGCCCCAACTGCAAGGAGGAGTATATACCTGAACAGGAGATACTCTCCAGGGTAAGCTTAAGCAGGGATAATCTGCCTTTCAAATTTTACAGGGGGGCAGGGTGCAGCGCCTGCGGTCAGGTTGGTTACAAGGGGAGGACCCTTATTGACGAAGTAATGGTAATGGGGCATAAGATCAGGGAATTGATACATGCATCTGCCTCGGTTGATATAATAAGGGAGGCAGCAATAGCCACCGGTATGACCACCCTTGGGGTTAGCGGTATGAATAAGGTGGAGGCAGGCATAACCACTATTGACGAGGTACTGAAAGCGGTTCAGCAGAAGGAAGAACTCACAACCATCTGCCCCTCATGCGGAAAGGGTGTAAGCCTTGATTTCAGGGACTGCCCCTTCTGCAAGCAGATACTTGTCCCCTCATGCGCTTCATGCGGTAGAATATCTCAACCGGGATGGGTGGTTTGCCCCTATTGCAGGAGCGATCTGACTGCCGGTCAGTAGAATAATGACCTGATTTTTTTGATTATTTTTGCTTTGTTTTCATTATTGACTATTTAGTGTATTTAATCTAAATTATATGAAATTTTCATCATGAAAAGGCAAATAAATGAAGTGTAAAAACCATCCAAACCGTAATGCTGATAAATTCTGTGCAAGCTGCAACATACCTGTATGTGATGACTGCGCTGAAGAGGTGAAACCGGGGCAGTATCTGTGCTTTAACTGCGCGATGCTCCAGACAGTATCTGGTGCGGGCGGTTCACTTGTGGAAAAAAAGAAAAAGGCGCTGGAAAAAGAACATGAAAAAAAGAAAACAACCTGGGGGCCTTTTCATTATTTTGTACTCCTGTCCTGTGTACTTATAAGCGTAATGTGGGTGGTTATACTCTTTGGCGGTGAAAGTGCGCCCGGGCAGAAGATGGATTACTCTAAAAAGGGAAGGGTATTGCTTTTTATGGTGGATAGTTCAATCAGGCGTTATCACCATTATGAAAACAAAGAATATCCTGATGATTTATTTGTATTGGTCCCTAAATATCTTCGCATGGCAAAAGAAGACCTGCACTATCTGAATGGGCTTATTTATAGAAAGGAGCCTGTTACAGGGTATACCCTTTCTCTTGCTGAATCTGAGCCTGGAAGCATGAATATAATTCTATCTCCTCAGGGCATTAAATATGGGGCAGAGAAGGGAGGGGTAGAATAATGACCTTGAATAAAAAAGGGTTTACACTTGTAGAGATGATGGTTGTGTTTGCAATCATAGGCATCCTGGCGGCAACCGCCATACCTGCCTACAGTGTAATAAGGCAGAGGATATATGGCTCAGAGGCCAAGGTCATGCTCTATCAGATAATCAATGCCCAGATTGCATATTATCTGGAAAATAATGAGTATTTTAAGATAGGTGAAACTCTTAGTGTGTATCATGATGGAGCTAAACCAGAAAATGCGCGGGACGAGATTTATAAAAATCTGCATCTCGAAATCCCTAAAGGTCATTTTGTAGAATACGAACTACGTGTTGATGAAAATGGTGATTTTAATCTGATAATATCTTCATCCCCTGATGCGAATTTTACTTTATTCGATGGTGCCTCTGTTGTAATGGCCACACTCTATAAAAATGGAAACGTGGAGATAGTTTTTCCGTAATCTGATTAATAGATGTAAAATATTCCAATATTTAGATATAAATAACTCTATTTTGGCGTGTTAATGTAAGAATTGTAAGGCTAAGCTGATTTTTATGAATCTTGAATCTCTCCTGAATAACCTGATTACCAGCGGTCTTCATATCACTGATCCTGATATCAATAAAAAACATAAGGTACTGAATATCTTTCAGATGGCATTGATTATCATTGCCCCTCTGGCAGGCCTGTTTTTCAGGATATCAACAGGGGACAGCCTCCTGTTTTTTGCATCAATTATGACTGCTGCCCTCATGGCAGCGGGGATTATGCTCCTAAGAAAGAGCGGAAACCTTGTTATCTGCGGCAATTATGCCATTTTTATCTTATGGGCATTCATATCCATCATATCCTGGAAGACCGGGGCCATTTCCATTGATGGCATCATCAACCCATCCTGGATATTGAATGCAGGGCTGATACTCCTGGCAATATTCCTCAATGGATATCTTTCAGGTACAATATGGGCAGCCCTGATATTTGTCCAGACAGGCATAATCATCTTTCTTTTCCGCAAAGGATACCTTTTTACAAGTATTATTCCACCAGACATTGCCGCTACATATTTCATGGGCGTTTACCTGTTATGCCTCCTATTCATCCTTCTTTTTGCCTTTTTGTTTGAGAAGGAAAAAAGCGATGCCATGATCAGGGAACAGGGGAAATCACAGACCATAAGAGAATCTAAAAGGTATATGGATGATATATTTGACAGGTACCCTTTACCGACCTTTGTACTGGATAAAAGGCACAGGGTTATCCAGTGGAACAGGGCATGCAGTGGAATATCCGGCATATCCGGTGAAGATGCCTTAGGCAAAAGGGTCTGGGAAGGCTTTCATATGAGCGGTCATGAGAGTAGCATGGCCGATATACTGCTTGAAGATATTGATTCAATATCAGGGCTCTTTAAAGAAGAGGTTGTATCATCTGACAAGGGATGGTTTGAACTTAATACAATTCTGCCCGGGCTTCATGGGGGGACAAGGGCAATAATAACCGCGGCCCCTATTTATGACGAAAATAATGATATCAGGGGCGCAATCCAGACCATACAGGAGATGAAACATATTCAGGTAGAGGGCGGTGTACAGGATTATCTTGATGAGGCATTTCCAAGGGCGGTCTTCAAGGTAGATATAAAAGGAAAGATTACATTCTGGAACAGGGCATGCACTGAGCTGTTCGGATTTGATATAGATGAAATGGCAGGGCGAAGTCCGCTGGATATTATTGATAAGGATTACCGACCCCTGTTTAAAAATATATTTGTAAAGGTCTTTAAGGGTGAATCATTTCCTGATCAGGAATTGAGGTATGTATCAAAACAGGATAACCCTGTTTATGCTATTGTAAGGATATTCTCCTGTCATAACCCGGAAAAAGGGCAGATGGAATGCGTCTTGATAAATACAGATATTACTGCCATACAGCTAAAATTGTTAAAAATGAAACAGCTTGTATCAGAGGGCAAAGAAAAATATCGGGCCCTTTCAGAAGAGTATGACCTGTTCAGAAAAAACATATCCAATTTTGTCCGGAAAAAAGATAACCCGTCAGCAGAATAGATAAGGGTTTAACTACCAGAGCCAGTCACCGTTTGAGTCCCACCTGCTGTTGACATTCACACCAACTTTGGAAAGTATGTGATGAAATAGAAAGCGCCTGTTTCCACTGAAGTAACCAAGGTCTATGTCATACTGGTGGGGCTCATATCCTTCCTGAATAGCCTCTGATAAAGAGATGGTTTTTGCTGTTTTACCCATGAGGCACTTATAGCCCCCAAATATTGAATGGTAAACTTTGTCCTCTTCGGTCACGATTACAACTGTATTATCCGGGGGGCTTTCCTCGACTGTTATAAAAATGCTCATAAAAAGCCCGATCATAACAAGACTTAAAAATATAACCACAGCTATTTTATGAATTTTTTTCATCCCCAGAGCTCCTTTACAGGGCCATTTAACCGGATACTTTACATTGTTTAAGTGTATTACTATATCCGCACCAGTAAAGTCAATCGGCCTTTAATTGAAATAACAGGAATCCGGATTAATTTTCATCGTTTTTTTTATCCGGTTCCGGGAATTTTATAAAATGAACACCCTCATCCTCTAATATCTTTTCCTCTTCCCTGGTTGCTGTACCTCTTATATTTCGTGCCTCTGTTGCTCCATAATGTATTTTTAATGCCTCTTTTGTAAATTGAGTACCAGTATCTTCAAATTCATTCTGGATATAGTTCACTATCTCCATTGCGAGTTTCTGATAATCAATGGGTAGACTCGGGTTTTTCTTATCGGATCTTGTGGAGGATTTCATGGCAACAGGCGAAAGTAACCGTTTTACCTTAGTGTTTTCACATATGGGGCAGCTAATCAGGCGCTTTGCGCCCTGCCTTTCATAGGATTCAAGATTATCAAACCACCCTTCAAAGGTATGTCCATTTGCGCACATAAGGTCAAATGCTATCATTTTTATATCCTGTTCTGTATATGCATGGATCTTTTTATATTTACAGCTTAACCTGTGTTATAAAATTATACAATTATAGAAATACACTATCAGATTAGTTCATGGTTTGTCCACAGGCTTCTGAAATTATTGAGGTAAAAAGGTGTTATGGTTAAACATGAAGATCTATTTCATGCATCACCAGATTTGTGTTATAGAGTATGTAGTGAAAAACAGGTTGCTGCCGATATCCGGTATCCAAGATTTATGAAAAGAAAAGACCCCGGTTATCTTCTTATTAATAATAGATCAGCAAAGGGGCATAAAACTGGACACCTTTTCTAAAGAAAAAGAGATAATTACAAAAAGAATAAGCGAATACGGAATAGAGCTGACCTCTCATCAGGTTGATTTGCTGGGTATATTTTTAAACACCCTTATCGAGTGGAATAACAAGATCAATCTTACAGGCATATCCGACCGCATGAGGATTATAGATGAGCTTATCATTGATTCGCTTATCCCTGTCCCGCATCTACCCAGTGAGGGTAACCTTGTAGATATTGGAAGCGGCGCAGGGTTCCCTGCCATAATAATCAAGATAGCAATGCCTGGACTTAAAATCAGGTTGATCGAGGCAAATGGTAAAAAGGTTAGTTTTTTAAGGTATGTCATACATTCTCTCAAGCTAAAGGATATAGAGCCAATTAACAAACGTATCGAAAATATTACAGATGAAATCAGGGAGTGGGGATGTGACATGGTTACATCCAGGGCTATGACAGGGCTCACTGATGTCATCAGGCTTTCAAGTCCTTTATTAAAAAATGGAGGTTTTCTTGTAGGGTTTCTTGGCAAAAACAGGGAACAAGAATTTGCTAATGCGAGAGCATTGATGGAGCATTACAATCTTCATACACATAAGACAATCAACTATACCCTGTCAGACAAGGATGCAGAGAGGGCAATTGTAGTTTTACAAAAATTGGGGTTATGATAATGATCGTTCCTCGATGAATGAATTCGATAGCTTTAAGATAACAAATTCGGACTTCAAGCTGGGGAAGTATGTTATTCAATCTAACAGGGATTTGCTAAATGTCAATGTAAGAGCCTGGAGATACAAAGGTTTTTTGCTTATTGATTTTATAACGATTTTCCAATAAGCTTAGTGGCATTTTAAGAGAGGTATAATATGAATATTATGAAAAAATATATCGTAGATGAACATCGCACACCTAAAGAGGTAATCATACCTGTGGATGACTTTAGAAAAATTGAAGAATTGCTGGGCTGGGATCTTGATGATGAATCCATTCGAGAATTACGTGAGGCACGAAAGGACAGAGAAAGCGGAAATAAAGACGCATACGTTGATCTGGAATCATTATAATGGCTAAAGTAATAGTCCACCACAATGCAGTAAAATACCTAAAACATCTCCCCAAAGAAATAAAAGATAAAATCAAAGAAATACTCAAGCAAATAGAAAGTGACCCCCTGAATTACCCAGATATAAAGCAGATTGACCTCGCAGGTCGTTTACCTGATGAATGGCGGGAATATAATAAGGAGCTTATACCTGTTTACAATAATTAAAAATACAAATTAAACTATGCTGAACAGCATATCAGGAGCATTTAAATTTGAATAGATATATAAAAATCATAATCTGGGTCGTAGCTATCGGAGCGGTATTCGCATCAATAATCGGAGGATCGTTATGGTATTTCTGGTCAAGTAACCTTCCCTATAGTGGAACCCTTGATGAATATAATCCTCCTGTTATCACCGAGGTATACAGCGCTGAAGGGGAGGTGATCGGCAGGTTCTGGAAAGAAAAAAGGATAGTTCTCCCCCTTGAAGAGATGCCAAAAAACCTGATCAACGCCTTTTTGGCTGCCGAGGATGGCCAGTTTTATAAACATAAGGGTATAAGTATTACTGGCATTATAAGGTCAGTTATAAAAAACCAGCTAGCAGGGAGAAAAAAGCAGGGAGCAAGCACCATCACACAGCAGGTGGCCAGATTACTCCTGTTAAAGAGCCAGGAAAAGCAATACAAGAGAAAGGTAAGGGAGATAATCCTCTCATTTCAGATAGAAAAGAAATATTCAAAGGAAAAGATACTTTTTCTGTACCTGAACGAGATATACCTTGGAAGCGGTGCGTATGGTGTTGAATCTGCTGCAAGAACATACTTTAATAAAGGTGTTGCTGAACTGAACCTTGCTGAATGCGCCATGCTTGGAGGGCTCTATCAGGCGCCAACAAATTATTCTCCTATAAACAACTTTGAAAAGGCCAAAATCAGACAGAAATATACACTTAACAGGATGGTTCATGATGGCTTCATAACAGAGGCTGAGAGAAAGGAGGCCCTTGAGACACCCATTATCATAAGTAAAGAACAGGAGAACACCTTTGATCGAAGCCCCCATTTTACAGAGCATGTACGAAGATATCTTGAGAACAGGTATGGAAGAGATCTTCTTTACAGCGGCGGACTTAAGGTTTACACAACAGCAAGTCTTGATCTTCAGCAGAAGGCTGTAAAGGCCCTTGAAAAGGGTCTCAGGGAGCTGGATAAAAGAGAAGGTTACAGGGGGCCAATGGCGACCGCCACACCTGATGAATATGACCGTGTAAGAAAAGAGGCAGATGATATCTTCAGGAAGAGCCCGCCTGTAGAAGGTATGACAGTAAAAGGGATTGTTTCAGAGATAAATGATGATACAGGAGAGGCTACTGTGTTAACAGGCAACCTCAAGTGTCTCCTTGCCTTTGAAGGAATGAAATGGGCAAAGGCCTATAAACCGGGTGGAGCATATTCACCCCTGCCTAAAAGGATCAGTGATTCAATCAGTCAGGGCGATGTCATCCTGTGCCGGCTTGAAAAACCTGCACAGGAGCCATTTGACTGGACGATCCTTCTTGATCAGGAGCCTGTGGTTCAGGGTGCGATTTATACCCTGGAAAATCAGACGGGCAGAGTGAGGGCAATGGTAGGGGGGTACAGTTTCAGTGCGAGCCAGTTTGACAGGGCAAATCAGGCCAGACGTCAGCCAGGGTCAGTGTTCAAATCCTTTATATACGCGGCAGCGCTTGATAATGGCATGACCCCTGCGACTGTTATTCTTGATACAGCATACTTATCCAGTCTTAATCCGGATGATGATATATGGCGCCCTAAAAACTACAAAGAGGAATTCCTCGGCCCCACCCTGTTCAGAAAGGGGCTTATACTCTCAAAGAATGTAATAACAGTAAAGATATTGAGGCAGATCGGGATACAGACAACCATTGATTATGCCCGCAGGATGGGTATTGAATCTGAACTGGGGCATGATCTTTCGCTTGCGCTCGGGACCTCAGGTGTTACCCTTAATGAGATAACCCGAGCCTATTCAGTGTTTGCCAATAATGGCATGCTTGTTGACCCCTACTACATTGAAAAGATAGAGAACAGGGAAGGGATTATTTTAGAAGAAAACAACCCGAGTATGAGTCAGGCAATACCGGATGACATAGCTTATATGATGACAGATATCTTAAAGGGTGTTGTCATGGAAGGGACAGGCAGGAGGGTAAGGGAGCTATCGAGGCCTGCAGCAGGAAAGACAGGCACCACCAATGACCTGAAAGACGCATGGTTTGTTGGTTATACACCTGAACTGATAACAGGTGTATGGGTGGGTTATGACTCAAATGTCTCTATGGGAAAAGAAGAGACAGGCTCAAGGGCTGCAAGCCCGATCTGGCTTTATTTTATGTCAGATGCCTTAAAAGACAGGCCTGTTCAGGATTTTGTAGCGCCAAAAAGTGTTGTATTTGCCAGGATAGACAAGGATACAGGGCTTCTCGCAAGCCCATACTCAAAGGAGACTGTGTTTCAGAGTTTTAGAAAAGGGACAGAGCCTACAGAGTATGCAACAAAACCTGAAGCGCCAAGGTCAGGGAACTTCTCAGAGTTTGATATTGATTTTTCCGATTAATAAGATTTGGGTACAGGTTTAATCATATTTTCAGTGGCTTACATGAGGCATTTAACACGGGATGTAAAAGATTCTCTGTCTGCATTGGTACTTATTCGAAAGGTGCAGATAATCGCATGCCTATAATGAATCATTAAGGAGATAAAATTGAGCAGGGCAAAGGGATATGAAGATTTTGGTAAATCGGTTTTTGTTGAGGAGATGCTGGATGCTGCAAGGCTCATGTCTGAAAGAGGGTGGGCTGAAAGAAACGCCGGTAATATGAGCTGCATCATACCTGGCTCTGATGTTGTGAGATATTTTGACCCGGATCACGTAAAAAGGGTATTCCCTCTGGGTCTCAATATGAAAGAGCTTTCAGGCATGGTGATTCTTATTACGGCTGCAGGGTCATACTTCCGAAAGCTTAAAATTGACCCGGCTAAAGGCATGGGCGCTGTGAGGGTGTCACTGGATGGTAACAGGCTTGAGCTTTTATGGGGTTTTGAAAGTGGTGCATCTCCTACAAGCGAGATGCACATGCATTTTATGGGGCATATAAAACGTCTTAAAAAAGAGCTAAACCACAGGGTGATACTTCATACCCATGCAACCAATACTATAATAATGTCTGCAAATGGCGCGCTTGATGAAAAGGCATTTACACGTGCCCTGTGGAACATGCATTCTGAGTGTGTTGTTGTATTCCCTGAAGGAGTTGGCCTTGTGCCCTGGATGGTCCCCGGTACACAGGAGATAAGCTCTGCAACCGCTGAAAAACTTGAAGATTTCAGGCTTATCATATGGCCTCTGCATGGCATTATAGCTACAGGCAACTCAATTGATGAGGCAATGGGGCTTATAGAGACGGTTGAAAAGACAGCTGAGATCTACATAAAAAGCATGGGGTTTGCTGACTCACTTAAACTTTTAACCGATAAGCAGGTGCTTGATACAGCTGCCCGTTTCAATCTAAAGCCAAGGCAAGGAATACTGGAATTATAGTGTAAAGCTTATTTGGGCGGGGAGTATAGAGGTAACTTGAGGGTGATCACTGTAATATTTTCTTTGTCTGCCCTGATATCTATAAAGCCCTTTAAGACGCTGATGATCCTGTGAGTGATATAAAAGCCCCTCCCCTTTGCCTCTCCTTCCAGTAACTGCATGCGTATATCCTCAGGTATGGAGCCTGTGTTTTTGACCTCAATGCAGGCATAGCCATTTTCTTCATATGTCTTTATGCCGAGCCTTCCGCCCTTGATTGGTATTGCCTTTGTTGCATTGTTTAAAAGATTGTCAAGCACCCTTTCAAGAAACAGGGGATAGCAGTAGATTACAAGGTTGTCATTAAAAGGCCCCTGTTCAAGGGTTATATTCTGCCTGAACTTTTCTCTGATAACTTCCTCATTTATTTCGAATCTGCGTTTCAGCACCTGTGTCACATCCACAGGTTGTTCTTTGCCTACATGTGAGAGACTCATTGCCATTTCCTGCATGCGGCTTGTCTCTTCCATCAGTATCTGGACATATTTTGTTATCCTGCTTTCGTCTTCAGGGGCGCACTCTTTTTCAAGCAGGCTGTGGAGCCTTCTTGCAAAACCGGCAGTGGCAATGGCAGGGTTTTTAAAATCATGGAGTATATCGTCGAGGCGCTCCATTCTCTGTGCCTTCATCAGCTCTCTACCAAGGAAGAGGAATATCTCTATCTCCTCCGGGCTGTACCCCTTTCTCTGGTCAACCGCATCCACTGTGATAAAATGCGTTACAAATTCGCCTGACCTCATAGGTATATAGAGGATAGAGTTGATGTTTCTGATTAATGAAAGGCTCTTTGTATTTAGAGATACCAGGCTGCTCTTCTGTGGGTCTGTAACAAGCACATAGGATGATGTAATTATTTCATACGGGGTATCCTTTTCAGGATATTTGAGACCTAAGATCACCTCAAAGGAGGGCTCGCTAGTTACCGGGAAGCTCTTGCCTATGCCGTGTAATGATAGTGAATCAGGATACCCTGCCTCAAGGACTACATTCTGCATGTCATCTGTTACTGAAAAGAGGGCGCA
This sequence comes from Desulfatiglans sp., assembly GCA_012513605.1. NCBI lineage: Bacteria > Pseudomonadati > Thermodesulfobacteriota > Desulfobacteria > Desulfatiglandales > Desulfatiglandaceae > Desulfatiglans > Desulfatiglans sp. The sequence goes on from JAAZBV010000156.1 coordinate 64,696, forward strand.
GCTCTGAAGGTTGATGATATCAGCCAGCTCAGGGATCAGCCGGTTAAAGATATCCTTCATCTTGACCCCTTCCAGTTTTCCCATCCTTGAAAATATCTGCTTAAGGATGGTCTCTTTTTTTTCATTCATCCTCTGCATGGTAAGGATTTTTTTTCTTGCAATGACAAACCCCAGCCTCTGGGACATGAGTGTTGCCACCTGAGCCTCAAGTGGTGCAAAGATGCGCTCTTTCTGAGCATAGTATATCTGGATCACCCCTGTGGTATTTCTTTCGTGCGGAAAGAACCTTGGTATCTCAAAGGGGATTGCCATTAGCGAATTTACCCCTTTTCTATCAACAATGGTCTTATCTGTGTAAAGTTTTTCTCTGAGTATATCAGGTACAATAACAGGCTTTCTGGTGGTAATTGCAATGCCGGCCACGCTGCCTTCTATCGCTATCTGGCTGGGCCTTGTCTCTTCTTCAGAGGGGTATGAGCCGTATGAAAGCATCTGGGAAGTGAATGGGTCATATATCCTCACAGATGCCATGACTGCATTTAAAGATTCCACCAGCCTTTTTGCAATAAGTTCGAGTATCTCCCTTTCTGACTGACCCGGATCAATCATGATAATAGAGTCTACAAGATGGGTGATTTTTGTAATGAAATCGGGAAGGAGGTTTTTAGCGATCCATTCGGTCAGGTTGCTCCAGAAAAGATCACCCTCCGGGACAGCCTTTGCCCAGGTCTGTTTTTTAATCAGCTCTATGTGGCTTTCTGAGATGCCAAACATATTATGCGCCCCGGTGAGTGCTTTATAATAAAGGCATTTTATTTTTCCAGGTCAATAATGCCTTTATAGATAATATCAAAAAGCTCTTTGATATCTTCCTTTTCCAAACATGAAAATGCTATGCGTAGATCGGTCTTTCCAATGGATATTGTGCCAACACCGTATTTATCCAGTATATGAACCCTGAGCGCCTCAGCATCAACCGTCTTGAGTTTCAGACACATGAAATACCCGGAGTTAAATGGATAAACCGCCCAGACTTTATCATATTTTTTATCAGAAAGCACTTTTTTAACTTCATTTGCCCTTTCTTTCATGATCCCGAATTTTACTTCGCTTTCTTTGCCAAAGGTTTCCGAGGCAAGGGATTTTGCAACTATTGTCTGACTCAGGTGCGAGACATTTGATATATTACCCCTCACATCCCCTGCGGTCTTTCTTTCAAGGGCGTCATAAAAGAGGGCAGTATCTCCATCTATGGCAGCACCATAAGTAATAAAACCCACCCTCAGGCCCCATACAAATATCTCCTTTGTTGCCCCGTCAAGCTTGATGGTGAAAAGCCTCGGGTGTCTTCCGATCAGGTGGCTGAAGATCGATTCCTTCATGACATTCTCTTCGAAAAAGAGCCCGAAATAGGCATCATCAGTAACAGCAACTACATTTGTGCCCTTTTCTGCTGCTTCAGTCAGTATGTTCGCTATCTTTTCCCCCTCTTCGTTTGTGATGCTGTAGCCGGTCGGATTATTGGGGAAGTTAAGCAGTACCATGAGCTTTTTTGCTGTTTTTGCCTGCTCCTCAATGCATTGTTTAAGCCCCTCAGTATTAAACCCGCCCTCTTTGCTAAAGAGGGGGTATTTTACTATTTTTCCGCCGCTTCTTGTCTCAAAGATCATGCTGTAATTGCCCCAGTTTTTATCAGGGATGATAATTATATCATCCTTATCAACCCACATGTCTGCCACTACAGAAAGACCATGGGTGATTGCATTTGTGACAACAGGAAGGCTGATCTTTTTATCCTTTAGAGGCGGGTTTTTATCAAGTATATAATCCTTCCATGCTTTTCTTAAGCCTGCTGTCCCGTAAGAGGGGGCATAGGTGAGGGATTCTTCCGGGCTGATGTTGCCCATAAAAGACATTACTGAAGATAGGTACATGGTTTTACCCTTTTCAGTTGCCATGCCAATAGTTGCATTAAATTTATGTGCCTTTGCCTTTGCCTCAGCACTTTGTGTGAGTATCCCTTTCGGGAAATAGAGAGATTTACCAACATCAGAAAGCATATCAAATATATGCGGATTAGCTTTTTGAATAATTACATTCAGTTCAATCGCAAGCGGATTCATATTTAACTCCAAAAAATTAGTATAACCACAGGTGCTGTAAGAAGACCTTTAACGCCTAACTAGCCGGTGTATCATAAAAATGTCAAGAAAATTCATTTGGTTATTGGGGTTAAAATAACTTGACTTGGAAATGTACATCTTTATATATTCACCCGTAACCTTAACCCTGCTTGTGCAGGTTGAATCAGGGGCATATTTTATATTGTAAACACAGAAGGTTCAAGAATAGATTTGGTAAAATTTCATACCATTCTTTTTTTTTACACTAACCACACAAGGAGCTAAAAATGAACTACAACAATATCCTTTTCAGCGTTGAAGGCAGTATCGCAATAATCAAGTTTAACAGGCCCCAGGCCCTTAATGCCATTAATCCTGATGTGTTAAAAGATGTAAACGCTGCGCTGGATGAAATAATTGAAAATCCCGAGGTCAAGGTGCTTGTATTTACCGGAGAGGGAGACAAGGCATTTGTGGCAGGTGCAGATATTAAGCATATGGTAAACCTGACCCCTCTTCAGGCAAGGGAGTTTGGCAGGGTAGGGCAGGAGCTGCTTTTTCGCATAGAGCAGTTTCCCATGCCTGTAATCGCCTGTGTAAACGGCTTTGCCCTTGGCGGAGGCTGTGAGATAGCAATGTCATGTGACTTTATATACGCCTCTGAAAAGGCAAAGTTCGGCCAGCCTGAGATAAATCTTGGTGTAATACCCGGTTTTGGCGGCACACAGAGGCTTGCGAGGCGTGTGGGTAACAGCATGGCAAAGGAGCTCTGCATGACAGGCGCGATAATCAAAGCGGATGAGGCAAAAAGTATCGGTCTTGTGAACAGGGTCTTCCCTGCTGAAACCCTGTGGGCGGAGACCATGAAGACTGCAAACCTTATTGCATCAAAGGGAAGGACAGCGCTTAAGGGTATCAAAGACTGCATTGACAGGGGCGCTGACATGGATCTGATCAATGGTTGCAGGATGGAATCAGATGCATTTGGTCTTATATTCACAAGCCCTGACCAGAAAGAGGGTATGTCTGCTTTTCTTGAAAAGAGGACACCGGAATTCAAGGGCAGTCTGTTTTAATATTCTTTATGTCTGAAACTGCACAGAAGGTTATCTCAGGCGATATCAGGGCCGCAGCCAGGCTTATCAGCAATATTGATAATGGGCTTACCGGGGTCAGGGATATCCTCAGGGAGCTTTATCCACATACCGGGAATGCCTATGTTATTGGTATTACAGGTGCCCCGGGCGTCGGGAAAAGCACCCTTGTTGACAGACTGATAGAAAATCTAAGGAAAAGAAAAAAAACGGTAGGAGTTATAGCAATCGATCCCACAAGCCCATTCAGCGGTGGGGCAATCCTGGGCGACAGGATCAGGATGCAGCGACACAGCAATGACAAAGAGGTCTTTATCAGGTCGCTGGCCACAAGGGGACATTTCGGGGGGCTCACATTATCCACTCGCGGTGCGATCGATGTTATGGATGCCATGGGCAAGGACTATATCATTGTCGAGACCGTTGGGGTTGGCCAGGATGAGGTGGATATAGTTAAAAAGGCCCATACCACTGTGATCGTGCTTACACCAGGCATGGGCGATGATATCCAGGCCATCAAGGCCGGTATACTTGAGGCAGGTGATATCTTTGTGATCAATAAGGCTGATAGAGCTGGTGTTGAAAAGGCAATGACAGACCTTATGGTCATGCTGGACATGGGTATGAATAATGGCGATGATATGAAGTGGCATCCGCCAGTAATTAAAACAGTTGCACCCGAAGGAAAAGGCATAGAAGAGGTTATCACAGAGATAGAAAGACACAGGAGTTTTATCATTCAAAAGAGGGGAAATATTAACCCCAGGAGGACAGAATCAGGTGCAAGGGAAGAGCTCCTTGAAATGATAAAGGGCAGGATCATGGAAGAGGTGATAGGCAGGCTTGAAAAGGATGATGCCTTTAACGTGGCTGTTGAATCCATAAGGAGCGGTGAAAAAGACCCATATACCGCATCAGATGAAATTTTAAGCAGCCATTTTTTATGACCTGTTTACAGGGTGGTCAGGATAGTCAAAAATAAAAAGAGAAAACAGGGATATCAAAAAATTAGATGTATGATTTTTTCAACCCATACAGGGAGATTATCCCTGATTTTGATAATTTTATCGATAGTCTTAACAGACCAGCACCGGTTCATTTAAGGGTAAACCGCATAAAGGCAGAACCGGAAAGGGTTGTTAATATCCTTGCCGAACGCGGTGTATTACTTAAACCCATGGGCGATGAGGGGAACAGGTTCTTTGAGGCATCTAACCTTGAATCATCGGGTAACCTGCCGGAATATTTTTCTGGTTATATACATCCCCAGGCGCTTACCTCCTGCCTTGCCGCAATGGTGCTTGCACCGGTAAAGGATAGCCTTGTGCTTGACATGTGTTCGGCGCCTGGCGGTAAAACCGCCCATATGGCTGATATCATGGAAAACAGCGGTCTGATAATAGCAAATGAGCTTTACCCCACAAGGCATATCCCATTAGGCCATACCCTTACAAGGCTGGGGGTACTTAATGTTATTTACACAGAGTATCAGGCACAGGAGTTTCCTCTTAAGCAGCGGTTTGACTTTATTATGGCTGATGTGCCCTGTTCGGGCGAGGGGAGGATCAGAAAGCGGGAGGATTCATCAAACAGCTATCCATCAAAACCACACCCTGGAAATAAGCTTTTGGATCTACAGAAAAAGATGATCTTAAGGGGGTTTGATCTCCTGAAAGATGGCGGGACAATGCTTTATTCTACATGCACATATAACCCGCTTGAGAATGAAGGGGCGGTCCAGTTTCTTCTTGATAACAGGGATGCGGAATTACTTCCAATAGATATCTCATTTCCCCATATGAATGGGCTCACAGAATTTAATGGTGTTTCCTATGACAGACAACTATACCGCGCAGCAAGGTTCTACCCCCACTATCTCAACTCGGTGGGATTCTTCATGGCCAGGATTGGCAAAAGAAGATGAGAGGGTAACACTGCTTTCATATCTCTATAACAGGTTTGGCATCAATAAAGAGCTCTTTGATGATTATCTCATCTTCAGCAAGAAACGGACATTCTGGTTTTTAAGAAAAAGCCCTTATATATCAGAGGTCTCCCAGCTGAAGATTAAAAGACTTGGTATCAAGGCCTTTCAGGAGGTGGGGAGCTTTATGAAACCCACGACCAGATTTATACAATATTTCGGGGTACATGCCACAAAGGCACTGTTCGAAATAGACGAAAAACAGCTCAGGCAGCTTCTGGATGGCGAATATCTCCTTTTTAATCAGGAACTTGAAAATGGTTATGTGATTCTATGCTTTAAAGGAGAGGTGCTTGGCCTTGGACTACTTATAAAGGGGATGGTGAGGTCACAGCTTGCATTAGAAGATGTAAGATATCTGTCGATACCAGATGCAAATTAATTTGAGCTGAAAAATTATATCCAATTAAAAACCTATTTCCTTGACCTTTTTAAGTAAAATAATGCAATATCACTCACTGTAACTTTGCTGAATTATATTATGATTTTTACAATATTGACCGATTGGTCTGGTGATAACAATAATTAACTCGTTACAGGGAATAATATTATGAATAATGCTTTTCTTCTGAAAAGGACCCCGGTTCCATCCGGGAATTTTTTAATAAGCAATAAAAAGAAAGAGGTGCTGGATGCATACCTCGGCACATGCGTAGGCGTCACTCTGGTTGATGAGAAGAGGGATATAGGCGGCCTTATGCACATTTTATTGCCTGAACCGAGCGGAATGAGTGGTATAGGCAGGGTTGAGAACTACGCCAGGACCGGGTTGCCTGTTTTTATAAGTGCCCTTCGTGACAAAATCGGCGAAAGGGGCAGTTTCAAGGCAACAATCGCTGGTGGAGCATTGGTAGGCCCTGTTTCCGAACTAGACCTGAGCCTTGATATAGGCGGAAGGACAGCCGAGATAGTTGAAAGAATATTGAAGTCAGAGAGGATACCTGTTGTTAAGAGTGAAACAGGCGGCCATTTCTGTTGCTGCCTTAGCCTCAATCTTTCAAACTGGGAGAGTACCATTAAACCCATCAGTGTACCCGAAGATGAAAAGAGAGAGTCAATAGATTTCCCGACCATGGCCCAGCTGGAATCGGCAATAGCAAAGATAAAACCCATACCCCAGATTGCCCTTAAATTAATGAGGATGGTTCAGGATGACAGCTACAGCATGGGTGATATGGGCACGGAGATCAGAAAAGATCAGGTGATAAGCGCCAAAATAATCAGGCTCTGCAATTCTGCATACTTCCGGCAGAACACCAATGTGGACAGCATAGAGCGGGCACTTGTTGTGCTGGGTGAAAAACGTCTTTTACAGCTTATTATCTCTGCATCAATGGAGGGTTTTTTCAGCAGCAGTACCGGGGGGTATTCACTGTGCAAGGGCGGTCTTTTCAAACATGCGGTGGGTACTGCCCTTATCAGTGAAAAGCTCGCCTCTCTTAACAGGAAGATATCCACTGATATCGCCTATACCGCAGCGCTCCTCCATGATATAGGCAAGATAGCCCTTGATCAATTTATGGACAGGGCCTATCCTCTGTTTTACCGGAGGACCCAGGAAAGGGATGAGGCACTTGTGAGTGTTGAAAATGAGCTTTTCGGTATGGATCATACAACTGCTGGCGGTAAACTTGCAGAGCTATGGGGTCTGCCTGAACGCCTTGTCGATGTGATAAAATACCACCACCACCCTGAAAAATCAGAGCATGACCCTGATCTCAGTTATCTGGTTTATCTTGCAGACCTTCTGATGTCCCGCTTTATTGTGGGCCAGGAGCTGGAAAGAATCAGCACAGATTCATTTCACAACTGCCTTGAAAGGGTAGGTATCGAGCCGGATCAGCTTTCAAAGACCATTGAGGATCTTTCTGAGATAATTACCAATCTTTCAGTGTAAAATATTAGAACCTGTACATTCTAAGAAGGTTAAAAAATTTTGGCCCGGCAAAAAGCTCAGCAGTGACTATTATCGGGTAGTAAAGTATTCTTCCGAATATATTAAATTTCAGAAAATGATCAGCTATAAGTATACCCAGAAAAACCATCGGCGCATAACGCCTTATCTTTTGATACCCTGATGCTACCCTGTCTGGAAGGATATTTTCAAGGACATGTGAACCTCCAAGTGGTGGTATAGGGATTAGATTAAAAAGGCCCAGGCCTATATTCAGAAGCACCATGTTCACAAGTATAAGGCGATAAATATCTATAGGTATGTCGTAAACCCTTATTAAGAGACCTGAAACAAAGGCAGCGGCCAGGTTGGATACTGGGCCGCTAATGGCCATAAGGATCGTATCTTTACGCCTGTTGGTAAAGTAGGAAATGTTTACGGGAACCGGTTTTGCCCAGCCCACACCGAAGAGGTACATACATACAGCGCCAACAGGGTCTATGTGTCGTATCGGGTTGAGTGTAAGTCTTCCTGCATTTTTTGCAGTCGGATCACCAAGTGAAAGTGAGGCCTTTCCATGTGAATATCCATGTATGGTCACGGCAAAAAGCAGTACAGCTATTCTTATTATTGCATCTATCATATGCAGCTTATACCATTTGTTTTCATTAATCTCTTCAAACTTGAGGTAACTTTATATAATAAAAAGATTGTTTGCCGCAAGTGACAAAAAAATATAAAATAACAACTCTGTTATAACAACAAGGAGTTTAAAAATGGGTGTAAGAGCTGCTGATCTTGCAGGTAGCTGGTATCCTGCAACAGAGTCCGAATGCCTGAAGGTATTTGAAAAATTTGAAAAGGCATCTATATCATCCCGCGGTATTGAATGGACCGGGGGTATTGTGCCTCATGCAGGCTGGGTATTTTCCGGGCAGGTCGCCTATGATGTTATAAAGCATCTGAAAGGTACTACTGATTCTCCTGATACCATTATCATATTCGGGAGACATCTTCATCCGGGGAGCGGTAACTATATTATGAATGAGGGTTCATGGGATACACCTCTGGGCGAACTTGATATAGCCTCTGATATTGCAGATAAAATAATTACCGAGTTCAGATTCAGTGTGGAGACATGGTCCATATATGCCACTGACAACACTGTTGAGGTACAGTTACCTTTCATCAGGTATCTTTTCCCGGGTGCAAGAATACTCCCGGTAGGCGTGCCCCCTGCACCGCAGTCAATAAGGATAGGAGAGCGGATAGCCGAAATAGCTCTTGAACTGGGCCACAAGATAAAGGTGCTGGGCTCCACAGACCTTACCCATTATGGTCCGAATTACGATAACACGGCTATGGGCACAGGCCAGAGGGCCCTTGACTGGGTGAAAAACCATAATGACAGGAAGATGGTGGATCTTATGCTTAAGATGGAACCTCAGGCTGTGATAGAGGAATCGCTCAGGGATATGAATGCCTGCTGCGGAGGGGCTGTTTCAGCGGCAATTGCCTCGGTTAAAAAACTCGGTGCAGTTGAGAGCAGAGAGGTCATCTATACAACAAGCTATGATGTTATGCCCGGCAGCAGTTTTGTAGGTTATGCCGGGGTTGTCTTCAGGTAACATATGTAAAATATAATAAATAGACATCAGCATCTATTTTTATTATGTTTCAGCATTAGTAGAATCATTAATAAAAAAATTGAGGCATGTTTATGCCTGTAATATTAGACGGATTAAAGAGGTTATGAATAAAAATAGAATAAAGACAGAGCTTTTGGTCCATGACCTGAAAAACCCTATTGCGGTTATTGAGGCCAGTGCAGACATGCTTATCCGTAATGCGGAGAGGGAAAACCCACTTACGGAAAGGCAGATAAAGGCGCTGACCAGGGTAATAAGAAATTCAAGGATAGCCATGTCCCTTGTAAATGATATCCTTGAGGTCGGGAGATCAAATGAAGGCATTTTAAATAAAGGCACATACCGGTGTTTTGAATACATTGTATTTCCATTTGTCGAGATATTTGATCTGATTGACCCTGAGATTGCTGAAAGGATAAGCAGGGCAGGGGGTTATAAGGCTTTTATAGAGATACTTGCCTCACAGGGTGTCAGGCTTGAGATGGATGCATCCCTGTGGGAAAAAGAGATATTTTTAGATGTAAGAAAGGTAAGACAGATCATAAGAAACCTGCTGAGCAATGCATTCAAATACAGAAAAAAAGAGGTTGTTGTTGAAATATCCCTTGATGATAATAACCTTTTTATCTCTATCGCTGATGATGGCAAAGGGATAGAAAAAGAATTCCACAAAAAGGTATTTGAGAGATATTTTCAATTGGGCGATGAAAGGGAACACTGCGTAAGGGGGCATGGCCTGGGGCTTGCCGGTGCGCTTGTCCTTGTTGAGGATATGGGCGGAAGAATGACCCTTGAAAGTGAAATGAACAGGGGCGCTAAATTTTCTGTCAGCCTGCCATTAGGGAGATAATACTGGCCTGATAAGGGGCGATGATTTGTTTAGTCTCATTTATTTTTTTCAGGCAGAAAAGGATTAGAACATGGATACAGGATGCTTAACAAAGGGATTAAATAATGACAGCTGAGATGTCTGAAATACTCACTCAAAATATCAAAAAGGCGGCAGAAGTTATAGCTGTCTCTTCACCTGTTATTGCCCTTACCGGGGCAGGCATATCTGTTGAGTCCGGGATACCTGATTTCAGGGGTAAAAACGGGCTCTGGTCAAAATATGACCCTGCTAGGTACGCAACCATAGAAGCATTTTTATCTGACCCTGCCGAGGTCTGGAACATGCTCAGGGAGATGGATGCCCTGGTGTTAAAGGCAAGGCCCAACCCTGCCCACACAGCTCTTGGCATCCTTGAGGACAAGGGTTATCTTCAGCATATAATCACCCAGAATATCGATAACCTGCATCAGGCTGGCGGCGCATCAAATGTGATTGAATACCACGGTAACTGCAGCACCCTCTCATGCCTTTCCTGTAACAGGAGGTATAGCATGGAGGAAAAGAGGCATGAATATCTGCCGGCATGTGAGTGCGGCAAAATCCTGAAGCCCGATATCGTATTCTTTGGCGAAGGCATACCTGAAGAGGTGCTCGATCTCTCGTTTGATATTGCCAGAAAGGCGCGGGTGCTCTTGATCATAGGCACCTCGGCACAGGTCTCCCCTGCCAATACCATCCCTGTAGTTGCATCAAAAAACAATGCTACGATTATCGAGATCAATAAAGAAAATACATGGCTGACAGAACAGTTGACAGACATCTTCCTCATGGGTAGCGCTTGTGATATTGTATCAGGGCTTGTTGATGAAATTGTCAAAGCAGGTGGATAATTTTGTCTATTGAGATAGAAGAAGCTGTCCTTAAAAAGGCATGCAAGGAGATGATAGAGACCATATTCCTCTGTCTCCCAAACGCCTGCAAAGGCACCATATACCGGGTAGGAGATCTGCCTGAATTAAGGGTGGAAGGGATTACCTCAGGCATTATTGATGACTACCGTGAAAGGATCGAGTGGGGGCTTGTTGGGGCATCAGATTATGACCCGCCCGGAAAACCCTGGTCTTTATACCGTGATGAACCTGATAGACCCCTTGAGGCAATGGGCTGGTGCGTGGAGCGCCAGAAGAGCTGGACATCGGAAGACCCTGAAAATGACTCAAGGAGTGTAAGGCTTCAGCTCGCGCCAGGGTCTGAAGGGTTTCAGCATATGGAGCCTGTGCTCGTAAGAAAGGCAGATCTCAATCTTGACATGTATTCCTCTGTTATCTATCCGAAAAATTATTCAGGGCATGTGATCTGGTCTGACTCGGATTATGTTGTGGTTGCTGTTGTAAAGATATATTTCAGGCCATACACCATCAGGATGAACAGTCATGAAACAAGGGTTATAAAAAGGCTTTCGCGGTCACTTGGCACAGAGCTTTTAAGTTATCAGCTCAGGCAGGACTCCATGAAGGCGATGCAGGATATTTCAAGGGACAGGCTGAATGCGTGCAATATTATTGCCGACTCCCTGAGAAATGCAATAACTAAGTCGGGTATGATCTTCACCCTTGCAAAGAAGGAGATTGCATATTTAAGGGAACAGTGGGAGCTTTTGATCCTTGAGGCCAGTGGCATGGAGAATCCCAGGGAAAAGGCCATTGTAAAGCTCGACAGGCTCCTTTCAGAATTTTCCATAAAAAATAAGGATGCAGCAAGAGAGCTTCATCTCGCACATGGCAGGCTTATGGAACTCTCACTCCCCCCTTTGCAGGGTGAAAAATGGCTCAGGATGCAGGTGGAAGAAAAGTGGGATGAACTGCTTGATCTGGCAGGGGCTGATTATGAGATAAGGGGCAGGGTAAAGGAGATGATAGATGAGATAAGAAATGCCCTTGGATTCGGATGCTGCCCTGAGTTTACAAATTCCTTAAGGAATATGCCTGAAGTGCTTAAAGAAAGATGGGTGAGCCTCATTTATAAAGAGATAGAGGGCATGAAAGACCCTGCCATTGATCAGCTTGTATCAATCCTGGAAAACCCTGAGATCAATATCCCGGGCCAGGAAAAATCAAGAAAGGCACTGTTGCAGCTTAAGGCCCTTGCAGAAACAATGGGGCAGCTTGAAAGGAATACAAATTTCCTGATTAACCAGGTTCTCATGGTAAATTCTGGAAAAGAATCCAGGGAAAAGCAATACATCAACAGGGGTGAAAATGGCCACAAGGCCATGTCTGTTACTGAGAGTTTTATTCCTGTATAAGTTTAACATGCTGATTTAAAAGCCTTTCCGGTCAGGTAAAAAAAGTATTGTAAAATCTGAAAATTATATGTTATGAAGAGCCCGTTTTTAATGCGCCCGTAGCTCAGCTGGATAGAGCAATGGACTTCTAATCCATAGGTCGGGGGTTCGAATCTTCCCGGGCGCGCCACTTCATTTTATTTCAACTCCTCATATGATTACTAATAAGAAGAAATAGCACCTATTTTAGGATTAACTCTTATCTCAGTATAATGAGAAATTATTATTTTATGCAGTTTTTACACAAAGAAAACAAGACAATATACGTATACCCCTTTATGTTATATTTAAAATAATTTATATATAGTATTTCTAAAATAGCTGTACACCAAAAATTTTATCATTTATTAACTAAAGGCGGTATCTAAATGGCAAACTTGGCCCATTCCTGTAAGTCTAGTGTTTTCAGCTCCAAATAAAAAGGGATTGCATAAAAGAAATAAGTTTTAAAGTATTATCGGGCTAAAACCGATATTTATTTCCATTATACAGGGAAAACCATGTTAAGGGATAACGAGGGAATAAATATAGAAAAAAAATAATTAGACTTAGTTTATATATAATTTGGCATCTAAGTAATATATTATCTTGACTTTTAAATATTATTCTATTATATTACCTAATACATAAACATTAACAATTATGTCAAATGAAAGGAGACAGTATGGCAACAACTAATCAAATTAGCTACAGGTTAGGTCAGGCAAAGAAAAAGTTAGCAAAGCTTAGCAAAGACATCGTAGCCACAAAAGCCAACATTAAAAAGTTTGAAGCGGCACTAAAAAAGGCTAAGGCAGAAGAAAAAACCAAAGCTAAAACTAAAAAGAAAGCAACTAAAGCAACTGGCAAGAAAAAAGCCCCGGCCAAAAGGAAAAAAGCTGCCGCTAAAAAGAAAGACTAGTATTCTTTCTATTTGAATAAAGATAAAGGCGGGTCAGTCACGTTGTAATCAGGTATACTTTGCTGGATTTTGATATACCTGTGAGGGTAGAAGCAGGGCTTTGGGTATTTTTCTATAGTCCCCATATCTCCAGTTGTTTTATCATTCTGACCCTGTGACTGCCAGCCCAGAAATATCTTTTGCATTTAGGGCAGAATTTAATTTCCCCGGTATTCTGGTGTATTACAAAATCTGGTATTCTCCCCCGGGCATTCTGAGTCTGCACGCTGTGAAGGAGGACATTGCATAGTATGCATCTCCTGAACCAGTATTTCCTGTCCATGGGGAGAAACCCGGGGTCTTTTAACTCCAAAAGTTGATCCTTTATTTTATTATGGGTTATCAGGAGCAAAGGCTCAAGTTTATCTTGCAGGTGACGGTTTTTAGTGAGCAGGGTCCTTCCCTCTTTTAGCAGTTTTTCTATTTCATTCCCCTGGTAAAGTGATTTATAATGGGTATCAAACCCCATTATCTTCAACCATTTTGCAAGAGTACCAAGTGAAGAGTCTATTACAAATCTGGTTTGTTCATTGCTCATTATTTTTCCCTGTTAACAGCATATCTGAATCGCTGTTATTATATTTGACGATCAGGCTTGTGTAAATAATTTGACTGGGTGTCATGGTTATTATAGATTCCAAAGACTCAAATATAATACAAAAATACAGGATATTTTAAATGCAGAAGATAATGATAGAGGGGGGCCACCCCTTAAAGGGTAAGGTTAAGATAAGCGGGGCCAAAAACGCGGCATTACCTGTTATATCCTCATGCCTGCTAACTGGAGGGTGGCATAAAATACATAATGTCCCGGATTTAAGGGATATCCAGACAATAAAAAAAATAATGGAGGGGATGGGGGTAACATTCCGGGAAGAGGGGGATGCCTTACTTATCAACAGTGAAAATTTAGACAAATATGAGGCTCCATATGATCTGGTCAGGACAATGAGGGCCTCTATTCTGCTGCTTGGACCACTGGTTGCAAGGTTCGGAAGGGCAAGGATTTCCCTCCCAGGCGGGTGTGCAATTGGTGCAAGACCCGTTAACCTGCATCTTAAGGCCCTTTCATCTATGGGTGTGGATATGTTTCTTGAAAACGGGTATATCAACGCCAGAACAGATGCCATAAAAGGTGCCGAGATATTTTTTGATATACCTACTGTAACCGGAACCGAAAACATTATGATGGCTGCGGTAAAGGCCAAGGGAGAAACCATCATCAATAATGCCGCAAAGGAGCCTGAGATATCAGACCTTGCTAATATTTTAAGAAAAATGGGGGCAGACATAGAGGGGGAAGGGACAGATACTATCATTATAAGAGGGAAAGATGAATTGTCTCCTGCTGAACATGAAGTAATCCCTGACCGTATTGAGGCTGGCACCTTTATGATCGCCGCTACAATGGCGAAGGGAGACATAGAGATTACTAATTACAGACGTGAAGACCTTTATTCGGTAATAGAGAAGGTACGCGCTGTTGGGGCTATTGTTGATATGAATGAAAATGGACTATCGGTAAAAGGCCCGGATATATTAGAGAGTGTTGATATCAAGACAATGCCTTTTCCGGGTTTTCCAACAGATCTCCAGGCCCAGTTTATGTCCATGATGTCTATTGCAAAGGGATCAAGTGTTATAACTGAGGCTATATTTGAAAACAGGTTTATCCATGTAAGTGAATTAAAGCGAATGGGGGCTGATATTACCATAAATGGAAATCAGGCACTGGTGAGGGGCAGGAAACGGTTGCTTTCTGCTCCGGTTATGGCAACAGACCTCCGGGCAAGCGCCTCCCTTGTACTTGCAGGACTTGTGGCTGAAGATGGTCTAACAGAGATAAGCAGGATATACCATCTTGACAGGGGTTATGAAAAAATGGAGGAAAAGTTCAGGCTGCTCGGCGCAAATATATGGAGAGAAGTAAACTGAGATGCTTGATCGACCTCTTGTACCAACATTTATATGTTTTACAGGGGGGATCCTGACGGGTTGCTATATTCCATTTATCAATGATCTTCTGTTAATTATTTTTTTATTGATTATACTTTCTCTTTTTCTGCTTTTCATAAGCCCCTGGAAACTTAAGCCCTCTATAATTCCAATATGTTTCCTTCTTGCAGGCCTGTTTCTCATATCATACAGGGATACCAGTTCAGAACTTGTCAGGCTGGCTGCAGGTAAAAAAATAATACTTGAAGGGACAGTCATCAGCCCTGTAAAAAAGAATGGCCAGTCAGAACGCTTTGAGCTTATAGTAGAAAGACTTTTTCTTGATGAAAATATAATCTCTGTCAATGAAAAAGTTCAGATTTCTGTTTATAATAACCCTGTGGCCTATACTATAGGTACTCGGATTCGATTCCCGTCACAAATCAAACCATTCATGAATTTCAAAAATCCCGGGGCATATGATTACGAGTTATCCATGCAGATCAAGGGGATTTCATGTAATGCATCTATATCTGACGGGAGATATATTGTCCCAATGGGAAGAGGTGATCCCGGTTTTTTAATGGGAATACTGGAGAGAATAAGGCAACCATTTCGAGACGTCCTGAACA
Organism: Desulfatiglans sp.; assembly: GCA_012513605.1. Lineage (NCBI taxonomy): Bacteria > Pseudomonadati > Thermodesulfobacteriota > Desulfobacteria > Desulfatiglandales > Desulfatiglandaceae > Desulfatiglans > Desulfatiglans sp. The sequence goes on from JAAZBV010000156.1 coordinate 80,123, forward strand.
GCACATTATCTGAAAAAAATAATGCATTATACCGCGCCCTTCTCCTCGGTGAAACAGAGGGTATAGGTGATGATTTAAGGGAATATTTTAACCTGACAGGACTTGGTCATGTGCTTGCTGTATCCGGATTACATGTCGGCATGATAGCATGGATATCCTTTTTTATCTGCAGGCAGATTCTCTCACTGTCATATAGACTTACCATAACGCATAACATTAAAAAGATCACTGCCTTTGCCACCTGCTTTCCGGTAATTGCCTACACAGCCCTGAGTGGTTTTCAGGTATCCGGGCAGAGGGCAATGATAATGGCCCTGACCTATCTGTTTTCCATTATTATCGAAAGGGAGAGTGATATCTGGTCAACCCTTCTTTTTGCAGCCTTTATTATACTTGCTATTGATCCTCTTGCAATAAATAGCATATCCTTTCAACTGACCTTTCTTGCAGTTGTGGGGATAGTATGGCTGACACCCTTGATTCAAAAAGTATTTCCGGATATTTCAGGAAAATTCATAAACTATCCACGCCTGAAGAGCTCCTATTTTTACCTTACAGGCATTATCTCTGTGAGTATTGCTGCCAATATTTTCCTGCTGCCGGTTACGGTTTATTATTTTAACAGGATATCCTTTGTATCGATTTTCGCAAACCTTCTTATTATACCTCTTATGGGGTTCGTCATTTTACCATTAGGCATGTTTTCCCTTATTATACTCTTTGTATCAGCAGATGCTTCTCGCTCAATCCTTTTTATAGGCGCATATGGTCTTGATATAATGATGTGCATAATAGAGTATCTTGCCCATCTCCCATGGGCCTGTTTTCGGATGTTTATCCCCAGTATGTTTGAGATTCTGCTCTTCTATTGCCTGCTGTTTTGTATTGTCTATTTCAGAAAAGGTAAGATGATAAAATTCAGTATGACTGCTGTCCTTCTGCTCTTTCTGATGGATTTTTCATACTGGATTTATGAAACAGGATTGAACAAAAATTTGAGAGTGTTTTTCCTGGATGTGGGCCAGGGGAATTCGGCTCTTATACAGTTTCCCGGTAAAAAAAGGATGCTTATTGATGGCGGTGGTTTTCAGGGAGATACCTTTGATACAGGCAGGAGTATTATAGCCCCATTTCTTTTAAGGAAAAAATTACTCCATATTGATTATATTGTGCTTTCTCATCCTCATCCTGACCATATGAAAGGGCTTAAATTTATAGCCTCTGTGTTTGATCCTGCTGAATTCTGGCATAACGGTAAGGATTCTGAGGATCATGATTATCAAGACCTGATTGATATAATAAAAACCAAAAATATCAAGGTGCTTACGCCCGATGACCTAGCTAAGACCAGGCATGTATCAGGGGTAAAGATAGAGGTGTTTTATCCTTTTTCAGGAGAAAAAAGGTCTCAAAATCTCCATGTCAGCAGTCACACCATAAATGACCAGTCCATTGTGGTAAGGATAAGTTATGCGGGTAGATCTGTTATGTTTCCAGGCGATATCGAAATGAAGTCTGAGGCTATTCTTGTAAATAAATATGGGAATAAGCTGAAAAGCGACGCCCTGCTGGTCCCGCACCATGGCAGTAGATCTTCCAGTTCAAAACCATTTCTTGAAACAGTAAGTCCGAAGGTGTGCATCATATCTTCAAGGCAGGGAAACAGGTTTGGTTTCCCCCATGCTGAAGTCCTGGAGAGATTTAGACGCGCAGGAGTCAGGATACTAAGGATAGATCAGGGTGGTGCTGTTGAGGTTAAAATCGGTGAAGGTATTTTTAATTCAGGATATAGTCTTGATTGACTTTTAATAATTCACGGATTTCTTTTTTGACTCCGGGTAATATCTGAAATATAATCATATCCTAAACAGGGGAAAGATATGGAAGAAGAAGAATACCTGAAAAAACATATTAATCTGATGATACTCAAAAGTGTCCAGGATTACCTGAAAACCGATACCACATCATCAGGGTCTGTTTTCCCTGTGAAGATACCTGATGAGCTTTTTTTACAGGTACTCAGGCTTGATGGACCAGAAGGTCTGGATCATATTGTGCATTATATCTTTAAACTTGGGCTTGCCCTCTGGAACGAAAGATTATTTGACAAGGAATTTGGTTCCCCTGCTGCTCTGAACGAATTTATTGACATTATGAAAAGCCGTACAAAACAGGAAAAATAATCTGTTTCACTCAATACAATATGAAGGCTCCTGGATATGGGTACTTCTGCATCGGGGACACTTGCCCGGTGAATGGATTTTTGACCTTTCCCTGAAGATAAAACCACAGCCAAGACATTCTGCAGGTATGATTATAAATCGCTGCTGGGGAGCTCTAACACTTTTCCTTGCATGTTCCATGTGATCCAGTGCCTCCCGCATGGATAGATGCAGCTTTGAGGAGATTTCCTGAATTGTGCATGTCCTGACTGACAGGAGCTCAATTATTTCTTGTCTTTTTGTCGGCATTAGCAGATATTTTTTTATTAAAGATAATATACCGCTATTATTGGTGTTATGCTAACTTTTTTGGTGCATCAATTCAAGTTAATGTATATTATTTTCGTTTTGAAAAATAAATTTTAAAAGAGGTGATATCGATGGCCGGCAGGGTATTGATTATCGAAGATGATGCAAAGATAAGGATGCTCTTAAAGGAATATCTTGAAGGAAATGGTTTTGAGGTTATTACACTCTCTGATGGCAATAATGCATTGGACTCTATTAATTCCGAATCGCCTGACATCGTGATCCTTGATATAATGTTGCCAGGGAAAAACGGTCTCGAAGTACTCAAGGAGATACGTCAGAAGAACAGCATCCCGATTATTATGCTTACAGCAAAGGGTGAAGACGCAGACCGAATAGTAGGTCTTGAGCTGGGGGCAGATGATTATCTGCCAAAACCTTTTAATCCCAGAGAACTGCTTGCACGCATGAGGGCAGTCATGCGGCGGATTTTTCAGGAGAAGGAGGCGGATACTGACCCTGAAAATCTGGTTATGGCAGGGGGCATTGTCTTGAACAGGGCCAAGCAGACCGCTAAGCTTGAGGGAGAAGAGATTGAACTATCTTCAACTGAATACAAGATTCTTGAGGTTTTGATGACCAACCCCAACGTGATATTGAACAGGGATCAGATTATGAATTATGCGAGGGGAAGAGATTTTATGGCCTTTGACAGGAGTATTGATGTCCATATCAGTAAGCTCAGGTCAAAACTTGATAAAAGCCCCCGGTCTCCCAGAAGAATAAAAACTATCTGGGGATCGGGATATATGTTTGTGGATCAAAAATGAAACCTCCAAAATTATATATCAAATTCTTTCTTTCCTTTACCTTTATGCTGATAATTACCCTGCTTATGATCTACGGGCTGCACATGAAAACAGAGGTAAGGGCAAGGAATCGTTATATCAGGGAGCAGGTCAGGCTCTATAACATTGAAAGGGTAATCCTTTTAACTGAATTGATTGGTGAAAAAATAAGGTCTGAATCATATGATATCCCGAATAAGATTATAAATGATGATATGCAGGCATTTCTGAATAATCTTTCAAAGTTAAATACAGCAAAAATATGGATAACTAATAATGATAAGCTTTTATTAAAATCCTTTGAGGGTGAAATTCCAGTTGACCTGTCATGCATTCCTGATGAGAACAGGTTTATAAGCGATGATATAAGCCTTTATCAGGGGTTTAATTCGACCCGTGATATTTATGTGGTATCTCCTGTAAAGAACCCTGCCAGTGAAGATATGTTTTTCCATATAATATTCGGTGAAAGGAGGGGTGGGGAAAGAGAGGGAACAGGTTTTTTGTTTGGTCTGGCAGGGATAGGGATTATTATACCGATTCTTGTAATCCCCATTTCAAGGTTTATTACGGAAAGGGTAAAAGAACTCAAACAGTCAGCCCTCCGCATTGCTTCGGGTGACCTGGCTCACAGAATCGATATCAAGGGCCGTGATGAGATAGGGGAGCTCGGTACCGCATTCAATCAGATGGCAGATAAGGTCGAAAGGATGATTGTCGGAAGGAAGGCCTTAACTGCCCTCATCTCCCATGAACTCCGTACACCACTTACCAGGGTAAGAATAGCAGAGGAAATACTGAGGGAAAAGCTGGAAAATGAGAAACAGGATACATATTTAAGGCATTTAAATGATATCAGGGAAGATGTCGAATTCCTTAATCAGCTGATCGGCAGGATACTTGAACTGTCAAAAATAGATATGCTTGAGGCGAGTTTTGAGATGCAACCCTTTGATATCAGACAATTAATTCTAGATCTGATAGGGCAGCTTAAGCCCATTATTGACCGAAAGCACCTCTATGTGTATACTGAGTTGTCATTTATCACAGGATTTATTGGAAACAGAAGCACATTAAGCACTGCCTTCCTAAATATACTTGATAATGCAGTCAAATTTACGGCTCAGGATGGCCGGATTTATGCGTCGCTTTTCCAGGAAGAAAAAAAAGTGGTGCTGAGTGTAGTGAACAACTTCCAAAAACTTGATGAAGAGGATCTATCAAGGATTTTTGAACCATTTCAGAGGGCCGGGGATTCTGATACATCTGGTTCTGGACTGGGCCTTGCCATCACGCAAAAGATTATAGAAAGGCATGGTGGTATTGCGAGGGCATATAATTCAGATGGTGGTTTTGAAATCAGGATAACACTGCCTGTACATTGTCATCAGTAAAAAATGTCCGGTGCGCTTGATAACCCGATTGGCAAATGATTAAATATTTTGAATAAAAAACTTGACATATTATGGTTGTTGATTTAATAAATTCGTTTTTTGAATTTACATTCAGGATAGATAAAAAATGAAGACATATGTTGCCAAAGAACAGGAAATAGAAAAGAAATGGTACCTTGTAGATGCACAGGACATGATACTTGGCCGTCTGGCCAGTCAGATTGCCTCGCATCTTCGGGGAAAACACAAGCCAATTTTTACTCCCCATGCTGATACCGGTGATTTTGTGGTTGTTATTAATGCCGAAAAGGTCTCTCTTACAGGCAATAAATGGGATAATAAAATATATTACCATCACTCCGGGTACATGGGAGGTCTCAAGCAGATCTCTGCCAAAAAATTAATTGAAAAGAAACCTGATCAGGTTCTCTATATGGCTGTAAAAAGGATGCTCCCCAAGAACAGCCTTGGAAGGCGACAGTTAAAAAAGCTTAAAATATATGCAGGTTCTGAACACCCACATGTTGCCCAGAATCCTCAATTGTTAAAGATGTAGGAGGTCTTAATGGCTCAAGACTTATGGCATGCCGTTGGCAAAAGAAAGACTTCGATCGCCCGTGTATGGATAAGGCCGGGTACCGGAGTTATTACAGTAAATGATATGGCTCTTGATAAATATATCACGAGAGAGTCAGGCGTTGAGATAATAAAACAGCCCCTTGAAATTACCGAGACGATCAATAAATATGACATAAATGTGAATGTAAAAGGTGGCGGAGTCATTGGACAGGCAGGGGCTATCAGGCATGGTATCAGCAGAGTGCTGGTAAGCATCAATCCTGAGTTTCGCCCGACCTTGAAAAAGGCCGAACTGCTTACAAGAGACCCGAGAATGAAGGAAAGGAAAAAATACGGTCAGCGCGGAGCAAGAGCCCGTTACCAGTATTCAAAACGCTAACCCGTTTCCCTTTCTATTTATTTAATATTCTTCTGATTGGTAACCTTAAAAAGGAAGCTGGTATGGCTTCCTTTTTTTATTTACTGTTACTGGAAATCAGCGTGGACGAAGAGAAAAATATAAAACTTATCCTTCAGTATGAGGGGAGCAATTACCATGGCTGGCAGCGTCAGAAGAATGGTGTCTCAATCCAGGAGGTCATAGAGGAAAAGCTTACTCTGATATTCAGAAGACATGTAACTATTTACGGGTCTGGCAGAACCGATTCAGGTGTGCATGCTTTATATCAGGTTGCAAACTTTTTTGCTGAGACATCTATTCCGCCAGAGTCAATAAAAAATGCCCTTAATTCACTTCTTCCTGATGATATTTATATAAAAAAGGCGGAATATACAGTGCCTGATTTCCACTCAAGGTACAGCGCAAAAAAGAAGAGCTATGAGTACAGGATATTAAACACAGGGGATGCAGACCTATTTTTAAGAAGGTATACATGGCATATAAAAGAGCATCTTAATTATATTGAGATGAAGAAATGTCTTGCCATGATAATCGGGGTTCATGATTTTTCATCCTTCAGGGCATCGGGTAGCTCCAATATCAACCCTGTAAGGGAGATGTTCAGGGCAGAGCTTTCTGAAAAAGATCTAGATGGAACTTTCAGGTTAACTTTCGAGGCGAGTGGGTTTTTAAGACATATGGTAAGAAACCTTGTGGGCACAATTATTGATGCAGGGAAGGGAAAAATTTCAGAAATCGGATTTAAAGAGATCCTGGATGCGCATGACAGGAAAAGGGCAGGGGCAATGGCCCCGGCCCAGGGGTTGTTTTTAAAGATGGTTGAGTATTAGACTATTTATTTTTAACTCCATACACCCGGGATATATACCTTGCACCTCGGGCAATGGCCATTTTTCATATTATTGAAGTTTACTGTGAACCCGTACCGGTCTATCAAAAGATTCCCGCAATTATGACAGCATGTCTTTTCACCATCATCCCCCGGCATATTACCTGTATAGACATATCTTAGCCCGGCGCTGTAACCTATCTGTTTTGCTCTTACAAGGGTGTCATAGGGTGTAGGTGGTAGGTTGTTCATCCTGTAAGAGGGATGAAATCTGCTTATATGCCATGGTATATCTGCATTTTGTGCCTTGATAAACTCTGCAAGTTTTGTAAGCTCTTCCTCTGAATCATTTAACCCGGGTATCAGGAGAGTTGTTATCTCTATCCATATCCCCATTTTTGCCAGTATTTTTATGGTGTTAAGTACGGGTTCAAGCTTTGCGCCGCACTGTTTCCTGTAGAAATCATTACTGAAGGCCTTGAGGTCGATGTTCGCCCCGTGGAGGTAGCCGGATAATTCTTCAAGGCATTTTTCAGACATATATCCATTGGAAATGAACACATTTCTCAGACCCTTTGAAGCGGCGATAACAGCGGTTTCTTTTGCAAGTTCAAAGAAAATTGTGGGTTCCGTATATGTATATGCAATGGTCTCTGCATTTAAATTCATAGCCTCATTGACTATATCTTTAGGTGAGATCCTTTCACCGGTTAATACCTTGCTGTTAATCGGCATCTGGGAGATGTCGCTGTTCTGGCAGAAGCTGCATCTCAGGTTGCATCCGGGGGTTGCTATGGAGTAGGAACCACTCCCGGGCAGAAAATGGAATAAAGGCTTTTTTTCAATAGGATCAATATGCCTTGTAATAACCCTGTCATAAACCAGTGTATAGAGAACCCCATCTTTATTTTCCCTTACCCCGCATATGCCTCTCGAGTTTTCCGAGATGTGGCAATGGTGATTACATAATTTACATATTACTTTTTTATCTGAAAGCTTTTCATAAAGCAGTGCCTCTTTCATTATTTTAGTACCTCCATTTTTCATTTACTGTGACTGATATGCACACCTTCTATTACAGGCCTTTTTGCCCTGTTGATCTTTTCTTTTAAAAAAAGGTTATCGGTTTTATATCGATAATTTAATATTACATATATACCGATCAGATAACCAAACGGCAGATAGCTTATACCTGGTATCATGGTTTTACCGGCCTTCCTGAAAGAACCCGCAAACAGAGGCAGGCTTTCCCATTTTATCTGAACCGGGCCATAAGCCCTGTTCAGCGCTCTTTTTATCTCCCATAAACTGTAAGTTTTTATCCCTGAAAACATGCCTTTTCTGAAGATACCTCTTATCTTCTGCCAGCGGATATAGCAGGAGATGCTGTTGAAAAAGACAATAAATATACCCCTTTTGGCAACTCTTCCCGCCTCTTCCAGTGCCGGAAGCGGGTCATCCAGAAACTCAAGGGTGTTTATAAGAAAGGCAAGATCAAATTGATTATCTTCATATGGCAGATCCTCGGCATATGCCTTTTTCAGTTCGCACCGGTCACCAAGCCGGTTTTTGGCAAGGGTAAGCATATAGGGCGATGCATCTATCCCTGTGAGGTTCATGCCATACCTGCCTGCGGCAAGAAGATGGCTGCCTGATCCACAGCCAATATCAATAACCCTTTCATGCTTAAAGGGCCTCAGGGTTTCGGATATCATATGGTTAAGGAAAAAATCCAAGTGAAGGCCTTTGCGTGAGCTGCACCATTCTTCGTATGCCTTTGCGAGTTGGATGTCAAAAATAATTCCCATATGTGAAACCTGAAATTGTCAAGCTATGTTTATCTGTTTACCGGTTGGGTAAATATTTAATCCAATTAAACAGTTGAAGATTAACTAAAATATGCAGGCAAGTCAAACATTGATATTCAGATGACTCTAATCATCAATCACCTTTATCCGTTCAAAGGCAGGCTTAAACTCTTTCCACATTTCAAGGCCGATCCTGTTCTGGGTATCTTTAATCTCATCAAGGGTCTCTTTTTCAGTGAGGGGGTTAATAAGAACTGCACGCAGGACCACTATATTCTGGGGTCGATAAACTGTAGACTCCAAGGTTGTCCTTGAAACAAATGTAGTATCATCTTTTCTTAGTGCTCTGTGAAGCTTTATATTCAGGCTGTTAATCAGACGGTTGGTTTTTTGTATCCTGGTTTCTGTCTTTTTTTCTTTTTTCCCGCTTTGGGTCCTGCTTTTTTTCCAGATGATTATCTGGTTTAGGACCTGCTCAGGTATAAAACGGTAATTCAGAATAAAAAGTTCGGGGTTGTTAAGGGTTTCAAAATTACCGCATGAGTCAAGTATCTCTTTAAAATAATCTGTTGAATTCCTCGCATGCCTGAAAAGCAGGCCGTATCCCTTGCTGCCTATAATCTTGAGCGAGGCCCAGGGTTTCAGGCATGCAAAAGGCCTCGATCCTTCGAGTGTAAACCTGCCTGTATCAACAGAGTTTTTTCTTATTATATATCTTGAAGAATGTTTGATATAACCAAGGTCCTTTTCGCTTTTAAAAAGGGCAAGCCCCATACTTGCAGGACAATAGAGAAGTTTATGTGAGTCAAAGGCCACGGAGTCTGCCCTTTCTATACCTTTAAAAAGCGGCCTGTATTCATCTGCCAGTAAAGCAGGTCCGCCCCAGCTTGCATCCACATGAAAATGGGTACCTGCTTTATGTGCAATCTCACCAAGAGCTTCCAGATCATCGATGTTCCCTGTTTCAGTTGTGCCTGCAATGCCAATTATAGATATGATTTTTGTACGGTCTTTACCTTTGCTTTTATTGAATTTTTTTACCCTCAGCAGCAGCTTTTTAATGTCTATGCGGTTATTCATATCAACAGGGATATTAATTACATTAGATTCACCTATTCCAAGTATATTGGCTGCCTTTGTTATAGAATAATGTCCCCTTGTTGACACGAGAATTATCCCCCTGGAATAACCGTAATGTCTTAGCGCACTCATTGCTCCCGCTACTCTGAAACCGGGGAAATCACCACATGGAGGAAATGCCTTTTCCCTTGCAACCATAAGGGCGGTTACATTTGAAAGGGTGCCATCAGATGTTACATTACCAAGGGAAACCTTGGGATTATGTATGTTTTTTTCATAAAAAATTGGTTTCTTATTATAGATCAGATTATGCACCCACGCCACAAGCTCTCTTTCAACAAAGCTTGACGCCCTTGCCGTTTCAATCTTTACCTGGTTCTGGTTTAGTGCTGCAATGATCATCTCAAGCAGTATCATAAAATATGGGACGGCGCTTGTCATATGTCCGATATAGTATGGATTGCCCACCTTTACAGAGTGGTCTATGACCTTTAATTTTATCTCGGAGAGTACATCTTTTATCAGCAGGGGGCTGTCAGGGATAGAGGTCTCACTAAAGATATTGCTGAGGTCAGGTAGCGTTGCGCTGCTGTGTATGCCCCCTTTTTCCTGGAAAAAATCATGTATGAGTTCGAGCAGTTCATTGCCGAATTCAACAAATTTGTCAGGGGATTCCGGCATGATGAAAAGCTTTTTAAGATAGTCGATGTTTGTTTTTATTTTTCTAACCTGATCCATCTCTTTTAATACCCGTTATACTGCACTTGCCTTATTGGAAAAATAGCATCTTTCATGACTGAAAGATGCTATTTCTGAAGTTCTTTTATATCCTCAAGAAGATAGGCCAGACGGTCAATGGTCTCTTCACTCAGGTTATCCTCATTTTTCTTGATGTACTTTTTAAGCCTGTTCAATTCATTTTCAATATCAATAATACTGTTATACATTGGTTTATAATAATCCTTACGCTCCTCAGGGACAGTGATCTTTTCACTTATCACTTCCCTTGGCTTGAGGATAAGTCTTTCCCTGTATGAGGGAATGTGAACCTCAAAGCCAAAACTGCTTTTTATTTTTTCTGCGAATATCTTACTTGAGCTTTGTTCTCCATGTATAACAAAAACCCTGGGTTTTGATTCCCTGAAATTACCTACCCAGTCAAGCAGATCATTCTGATCTGCATGGGCGGAAAAACCGCCTATGGTAAATGCCTTTGCATTGACATCGACACTCTCCCCGAATATCTTGACTGATCTGGCCCCGTCGACAATTTTTCTACCTGTTGTTCCATCAGCCTGGTAGCCTACTATGACTATGCTTGCACCCTTCCTCCATAGGTTATGCTTGAGGTGGTGTTTGATCCTTCCTGCTGTACACATCCCGTTTCCGGCAATCACAATTGCTGAGCCATGAGAATCATTAATGGCTATTGATTCTTTTGTTGCGGAGGTAAAACGCAGATTATGCATGTCAAATGGATCAAACCCCTCCTTTACTATAGCCATTGCCTCATCGTCATAGTATTTCCTGTTTTTGCGGAAAATCTGGGTTGCCTTTATGGCAAGGGGGCTGTCAATATATATGGGGATATCCGGAAGTTTGCCATTACGCTGGAACTCGCCAAGTATATAGATCAGTTCCTGTGTTCTTTCTACCGCAAAGGCGGGTATTATTACCTTTTCATTATTGGAAACCGCATGATTAATGGCTTCCATAAGCTCTGCCTTACTATCGTCAAAAGAGCGGTGAAGCCTGTTTCCATAGGTGGACTCTATAAATAGATAATCGGCAGCAAAGATTTCAAACGGGTCTTTTACTATCAACTGGTTCTGTTTACCAATATCCCCTGAGAAAACTATCTTTATCTCCCCACCATTTGTTTCCAGCCATAATTCAAGTATGGAAGAGCCTAAAATATGTCCGGCATTTCTCAGCCTGGCCTTGATCCCCGGTTCTACCTGGATTATGTTATCCCGTTCAACAGAAGAAAAAAGACGAATAGCATCTTCTGCATCTTTTGTTATATACAGAGGCTCGACTCCTGACCTTGATTGTCTTTTGTTCTTTTTGGTCTGCCACTCTGCATCCATTTCCTGGATATGGGCTGAATCCAGGAGCATTATTTCACATAATTCGGCTGTGGGTGGAGATGTAATTATCCTTCCCGAAAAACCATCTTTTACAAGTTTGGGTATCCTGCCACTGTGATCTATATGCGCATGTGTCAGAAAGAGGGTGCTGATATCTTTCGGGTTAAAACCCCAGTCAGCCCAGTTACGAAGCTCCATCTGTTTATTGCCCTGAAATAGACCGCAGTCGACAAGTATCTTTTTACCCTGTGCGCTTTCCACCAGAAAACTGGAACCTGTTACGCCTCCTGCACCACCCATACACGAAATTCTAATCATTTTTCTTTCCTTTCTTTGCGGTATTAATTTGATTCTATATAAAAATTGAGCCCCGATTTTTTAACCCGGTTCATGAGATGACCGGGTAGCTGAATTCAATACCCTGGTAATTTTTCACAATTATCTGATCTCCCTTTATTGCGTTTATATATTCAGGCAATAAAGGTATTTTTCCGCCACCATGTGGGAGGTCAATCACAAACCTGGGCACCCCTATGCCTGAAATATTTCCCTGAAGCCCGGCCATTATCTCTATACCTTTAGAAAGAGGTGTCCAGAAATGGGATGTCCCCTTAACCAAGTCTGCCTGAAACAGATAATACGGCTTTACGCGAATTGCAAGAAGTCTTCTCATCAGCTCTGAAATAGTTTCAATATCATCATTTACCCCTTTGAGAAGCACAGTCTGACAACCAAGGGGAATGCCGGCATCTGCAATCATATTGCAGGCAATGGATGATTCAGGTGTAATCTCCGCAGGGTGATTGAAATGGGTATTAATATAAAGGGGGTGATATTTTTTTAAAATATTGAGCAGGTCCGGGGTTACCCTCTGCGGAAGGGTACATGGCGCCCTTGAACCGATCCTGATGATCTCCACATGGCCAATGGCCTTTACCTTTGACAGGATACTGTCAAGTCTTTCATCTGAAAGCAGCAGAGGGTCACCCCCTGATAAAAGCACATCCCTTATTGTTTTTGTTTTTGCTATGTAACTTAATCCTTCCTTTATTGATTCTTCTGTTACCATAGAAGAATGGCCAACCTTTCTTTTTCTATTGCAGAATCTGCAATACATTGCACATCTCCCGGATATCAGAAAAAGCACCCTGTCAGGATATTTGTGCGTCAGACCCGGTACAGGGGAGAGATTTTCCTCATCAAGGGGGTCAATATAGCCTTTATTGGATTTGATCTCTCTGATATCCGGTATGGCCTGTTTCATTAAGCGGCTATCTGATCTGATCAGATTAAAATAGTAAGGGTTGATAAGCATCGGGTATGTTTTTGTTACCTGATCAATATCAGAGAGGTTGAACCCTTCCATATTCGGCAATTCATCAGATCTTTGTATGCTTTTAGCGAGTAAATCTTCCCACAACACTGCTGGATCTTTTCTTTTAAAAATAATCTCCAATCTTTTACCTAAAATGCCTCTTGTTAAAACAGTATATCCATTAAATCCAGTACAGAATTTATGCTGTATATCTTAATGTTATGGGGGGCTCTGCAACCCTCGTAATTACTCTTAGAAAGTATACATTTTTTGAATCCCATTTTTTCAGCCTCCTTTATCCTGGTTTCCGGCTGGATAACCCCTCTTACCTCACCGGCAAGACCTACTTCGCCGAATACAACCATCTCCGGGTCAACGGGCCTGTTAAGAAAACTGGAGATCATGGCCGCTACAATGCTCAGGTCAGCGGCCGGTTCATCTACCTTAAGCCCGCCAGCCACATTTACAAATATATCCTGATCTCCCATTTCAATACCCATTCTTTTTGCAATAACAGCAACCAAGAGTGAGATACGGTTGTGATCTACACCGATTGCTGTTCTCCTTGGCATGCCGAACGGGCTTGGACAAACCAGTGCCTGTATCTCCAGAAGCAGAGGTCGAGTGCCTTCGAGGCACGGGATTACAATTGATCCGGATGCGTTTTCAGGTCGCTCTTCAAGGAATATCCTTGACGGGTTGCCAACCTGGGAAAGACCGGCCTCCTTCATCTCAAACACACCTATTTCATTGGTTGACCCGTAACGGTTTTTTATAGCCCTGATTATTCTGAAGGTATGACTCGCATCTCCTTCAAAATAGAGTACTGTGTCTACAAGATGTTCCAGTATTTTGGGGCCTGCTATTGAACCCTCTTTTGTTATATGCCCGATCAGTATAGTCGGGATACTCTTTTCTTTTGCCCATCTGAGGATCTTACCAGATACTTCTCGGATCTGCCCCACACTCCCCGGTGCAGAAGGCAGCGTTTCTGTATATGTAGTCTGTATTGAGTCCACAACAAGCAGATCTGTCTTTATCTCTCTGATCTTTTCAAAAAGGTCATCTATTCGTGTGCCTGTAACAATAAAAATATTTTCTGAATTTATTGACAGTCTCTGTGCACGGAGTTTGATTTGCTGAGCAGATTCCTCCCCTGATAAATATATAGTATTCAGGTTTTTAAGGGAGAGTTTCCCCGCTACCTGCAGAATCAGTGTTGATTTTCCTATGCCCGGTTCTCCTCCTAAAAGTAAAAGGGATCCGGGGACAATACCGCCTCCTATTGCCCTGTCAAATTCATCCAAACCGGTTTTGATCTTGCTGTCAGGGTTAAACTCAATACTGCTTATCTCCTGAGGTGCACTCATGGTAAGTTGTGAGATCCCGGTTTTTCCTGGATCATGAAAGAGCTCCTCAACTATGCTATCCCACTGGTTACAGTCAGGGCATTTTCCAAGCCATTTTGGTGTCTGGTACCCGCAGTTCTGGCAGGTAAAGATAATTTTAGGGTTTTTTGCCATGAGTATATCTGGAATATCCTGCTATTTAAATCTTATTTCTGCTCCCTGGGTTTTTGATAGTTCTATCAATTCTGTTCGCCATTTTTCTATTCCGTTGCGCCCCTCTTCAAATTTTTTATTTCCCTGCTCTATAATTTTATAATCCTTATTTTCAAGCCCTATCATAATCATCTGAAATCCTTCCATGGTAGAATCCGCAGCTTTAAGATAAAAGGAGTGTACCTGTCTCACCTCAAGTGTTTCGGGCCTTATTTCTCTGAGACCGGTTAAAAATCGTTTATAGGTCGGAATTATGAATTCCTTCAGAGTATCAAGAAGCTTTTGGTCAGTTGTTGCATTTTCACCTGTAACTGATGCGTAAGCCTCAAGTGATTTTTGTTCAAGCTCAGAAATAGCAATCAACCCCTGATTTACATAATTCACAATATCACTGGCAGCTGGTCCTGATAAAAGTTTCCCACCGCTGTTTTTTTCGCCTGAAGCGCAGCTAAAGAATATGATGAAAAAAATAACAAAGGTGAGATAAAGAAATTTCAAGTGTTTCATTTTTTACCCTCATTTCAATTGAATTAATATAATTATAGTCGCTGTAAAGGTAATATTAATATTGAGGAAATATCAAGTTAAATATCAGAGCATTGGTCTAACTTTTTTTATTGATTTTGTCTGCATTCTGCATTATAAATATAAAAATCTTCTTATTAGTGATTTCATTTACAATAAATAGAGGAAAAAAAGACAGTTTTAAAAAAAAGCTTGACTATGTTTTATTATTGTTATTTAATCCTGTCTTCATGAATGGGAGGGGCTAAACATTAACCTAGGAGGGTTTAAGATGAAAAGAAGTTTTTCATGGAAAATTGTTGTTAGTATTTTGTCATTGGCGTTGATTCTGGTACCTGTAACTTCATCTGTTTCATTTGCCCAGGCTGAATCAGGAGCAGCATCAGCAGGCGCAGCAGGCGCAGGCGGGGCAGCTGGACTCAGTACAGCCGCTATTGTTGGTATTTCCGCAGCAGTTGTTGCAGTTGGTGTTGCAGTAGCAGCAGCTATAGATGATGATGACAACGCTGCGGCTCACCACCACTAATAATTATTTACAACAAATGTTTTTAAGGGGACCTGTATTTCAGGCCCCCTAATTTGTTTTATCCTTTCCTGTAAAAAATATATCTCTATTTTTTATTAGGCCTGCCTTCAAATTTTTTGAATCCTTTATTCCTCTTTATTTATCAATATTTATTTATGCCTTGATGTTTAATTCTTGATAAAAGGGTGGTTGTAATATATATATCCGATGATGTTTGGAAAATTACATCTGACCGGTTTTTAATTAATTGATATTACTTTGAAATGTATGAAAGGTGTCTTAACGATGATCTCTTTTTCATGCCGCAAATTTTTTAAGCTTTTTTCACTTTTTATTTTGTTATTTATTATGCCTTTTCCCCAATACTCTCTTGCTCAGACCTCAAGGTCTCCCTTAGGACAGAGCTCAAAAGTAAAAACAGGGGTTTCCTCAATAGCCACACTAGGCACAGGCATTAAAGACTATGGATATAAAAGGTCATTAAACGAATCGGTTAAAGAAGAGATAATCAGTCTTCTTACTGCAGAAGAGCTACCCCTGCTATTTGAAAAGCTTGATGATGCAGACAGGCAGGATCTATTTAGTCATCTTTCCCCCTCACAGAAAAGAGTTGTTTTTGTTACAATTGCTGATAGTGAAAAACAAAAGATATTTCAGACTCTTGGCGATAAAGACAAAATTGATCTTTTTGCTTTAATTGATGATAAGGAGAGGATGATTCTACTGAGCAACCTTGGGTACATGGAAAAATCCAGGCTTATAAACAGCCTTTCTATCTCTGAAAAAAAGATATGGCTGGAAAAGTATCCTGAATTAGCCTCTTCAATTGAATTAAAAGGGGAGGAGTTTGTACCGGAAGGGGCTGAAAAAAAGAATTCAAGGCTTGAAGAGCTTTTTTCAGGCCAGTTTCCTTCAAGTATTGATAAGGATATTCGACAGTTCGGATATGATTTTTTTATACAGAAATCAACATTTACACCAGAAAAAAACGTGCCCGTGGGCAGTGATTATTATATAGGTCCAGGTGACTCTTTTACCATTAACCTCTGGGGAAATGTTGAAGAGGCTCATTATGCAACAGTATCAAGGGATGGCACTATTACCCTTTCCAGGCTTGGAACCCTTTCAGTCAGCGGGTTGACATTTTCTGAACTGAAAATTTTTTTATACAACCGATTCAAGGAGTATTATCCAGATTTTAAAATGAACATTGCAATGGATGCCCTCAAATCCATTGATATATTCATGGTCGGTGAGTTGAATAACCCTGGCACTTACAGCCTGAGTTCTCTTTCCACTGTTGTGTCAGCCCTGTATGCATCAGGCGGCCCCAATAAGAACGGCACACTGAGAAATATTAGCATTCTGAATAATGATGAACTGGTAAAAACAATCGATCTGTATGATTTTTTCATCCGTGGCGCAAAAGGTGATGATATTACCATTAAACAGGGTTATACGGTATTTGTCCCTGTTATCGGCCCGACAGTTGCGGTTGCTGGTCATGTCAAGAGACCTGCCATTTATGAGATAAAAGAGGGGCAGACACTTGAACAGGTAATAGATTATGCAGGGGGGCTACTCCCCACAAGTCATCTCCAGAATATAATAGTCGAGAGAATTGTGGGGCAAAAAGGGAGGGTAATAGTCAGCTTTGATATTGACTCTTCAAATGAAAAAAACACCCAGAATCTGAAAACAGTTTTGAAAGATGGTGACCTGGTCAAGATATACCCTGTACATAAAAATATTGAAAAGGTGGTATACCTTGAGGGTAATGTTAAATACCCCAATGAATATGAATTAAAGAACGGGATGAAATTGAAGGATATTATTCCTTCATACGATTACCTGTTACCTGAGTCTTACCTTCCTCAGGCTGAGATTCTGAGGCTGGTGCCACCGAATCTCCACCCTGAAATAAAGACATTTGATCTTGGAAAGATGCTAGACGGAGACGAGGGTCAGAATCTCGCCCTTCATGACAGAGACAGGATTACAATCTACAATGCATGGGAAAAGCAGAATATTCCGGAGGTAACTATAAGTGGCGCAGTGAGAAATCCCGGTATATTCCGGCTCTATAAAGATATGACAGTAAAAGACCTGATATTCGCAGCAGGTAATTCAACTAAAGATGCATATCTTGAAAAGGGCGAGCTTACACGGGTGCTTTCAGGTGATTCAGGCGCAGATATTGTCAAGCTAGAATTTTCACCAAAAAGGGCAACTGAGGGCTCTCCTCAAGATAACATTATCCTTAAGGAAGATGACAAGGTTTTCATTAGAGAGATCCCCAAATATAAAACTTCGCTTGAAAAAAAGGTATATCTCGAAGGAGAGTTCAGGTTTCCCGGCGAATATAGCTTTAAGGAGGGTGAAACTATCTCATCTGTAATAGAAAGGGCAGGCGGTCTGACAGAAGAGGCATATCCTTATGGCGCTGTTTTTACCCGTGAATCAGTAAAAGATATACAATCGGAGAGAAAAAGAGAATACATAGAAAAGCTTGAGCAGGATATCTTTACTATCAGTGCATATTCTGCTGAAACATCGCTTGATGCCTCACAGGCCAGTGTTGCCCTGCAGACACTTAATGCAAAAAGAGAGATGCTGGAAAAACTGAAACAGGCTGAGCCGACGGGGCGTATGATAATCAATATCCTTGACGCAGTGCTTATACCATCAGGTGATAATGATTTAGCGCTTAGGGCTGGTGACAGGCTTATTGTAGGAAAAAGACCTGATTCTGTCTTTGTCATAGGAGAGGTATATAATCCGAATGCAATTATCCACAGGTCAGGCAGTGATGTGGGTGATTATCTGAATCTTGTAGGTGGCATTACAGGAAATGCAGATAAGAAACAGCTTTATATTGTACGGGCAGATGGCACTGTAATGAGTAAAAAACAGGAGAAATTCGGATTGTTTAACTGGGACAGTTCATCACACAGGTGGGGATTTGGTTCCTTTAAGAGTGTTAAAATGGAACCGGGAGATACTATAATTGTACCTAAAAAGGTTCTTCAATTCAGTTGGCTTAAATGGTTTAAAGACACAACAAGTGTTTTATATCAACTAGCAGTCTCAGCCGGGGTATTGAATGATATATTAAAAGATTAATGGAATCCACTGATTGATTGTTTTTCTGACAGGCATCACTGAAAAGTGATGCCTGTTTTTTGCCTCTGTCAAGCTACCCGCATTTTGAATAACCGCATGAATGGCATATCATACAACCCTCTTCAAAACTTATTGTTTGTCCGCATTCAGGACATTTTTCACCCATAAAGGTATTTGAAGAGTTAGATGGTGTACTTTTATTTACTTTACCATTCATGTACCTGTTTTTCAGTACCCGTCCTATGGCATCAGGAATAGAAAGCACAAGCCCATCCTTCTGGAAGATCGGATATTCGCCTCCTATACCCTCAATCTGTTTTACGATTTTTTCTACCTCAACCCCGGATCTGAGGGCAAGCGAAACTAGACGGCCTATAGCCTCTGTCTTGGCCGTTGTTGATCTGCCGGATTTACCAATGGTTGCAAAAACTTCAAACGGTTTCCCATCCATCTCTGTAACCGTTACATACAGATTCCCCATGCCTGTCATCATCTTTGATGTAAAACCTTCGAGTGTCTCAGGCCGTTCCTTGATATCAGCTAGATTTGTTACAGTCTTTCCCTTTTCTTTTTCACTGAAACTCAAGACCTGATTTTCTTTGCTCCCGTCTCTGTAAATGGTAACCCCCTTGCACCCCAGTTCGTAGGCTGTGTTATATACCTTTCTTACATCCTCAACCGTGGCATCCATAGGCAGGTTAACAGTTTTAGAGACAGCATTGTCTGTATGTTTCTGGAATGCAGCCTGCATTAGGATGTGCCATTCAGGTGTAACATCATGGGCTGTAACAAATATCTCCCTTACATCAGTAGGGATCTGCTTTAGTTCATGAATAGAACCTCTTTTTGCGATAATATCCATCAGCTCAGCGCTGTAAAAACCCCTTTCTCTGGCGATTGTCTCAAAATAGGGGTTAACCTCTGTCAGGATACTATTATCCATTACTCTTCTAACAAAGCTTAATGCAAAGAGGGGTTCGATGCCACTGGAACATCCTGCGAGTATGCTCAGTGTACCTGTTGGGGCGATTGTGGTAGTTGTTGCATTCCGGTATCTTTTATTTTCCTGATCCTTGAATATACTGTAGTTGAAATTTTCAAATACCCCACGCTCCTCAGCAAGGAATTTGGATGCCTCATGGGATTCCTTCTGTATGAAACTCATAACCTCTTCAGCTGTTTCAAGTGCCTTCTCTGAATTGTATGGTATCTTAAGCTGGTAAAGCATATCTGCAAAACCCATAATGCCCAGCCCTATCTTTCTGTTTCCTTTTACCATTGCATCTATTTCAGGCAGGGGATATTTTGACATATCAATGGTGTTATCCAGGAACCTGACGCTCCACCATACTAATTCCTTTAACCCTTCATAGTCTATTTTAGGTTCTACCTGATTCTCGATCACATATTTGGCGAGATTGATAGAACCTAGGTTACATGCCTCCATTGGTAGAAGAGGTTGTTCTCCGCACGGGTTGGTGCTCTCAATTTGACCAAGTTCAGGTGTAGGGTTATCCCGGTTAATCCTGTCAAGAAAGACAATCCCCGGGTCCCCGTTCTGCCATGCCTGTGTTAAGAGCGCATTATAGACATCTGTGCTGCTCATCTCGCCTGCCTTACGTCCGTCCCTCGGGTCTATAAGATCATATTTTTCACCTTTTTTCAGTGCCTGCATGAATTTATCAGTAACACCTACTGAGATGTTGAAGTTGTTTAATTCCCTGTTATCACGTTTACAGTATATGAATTCCATAATATCAGGATGATCAATCCTCAGTATCCCCATATTGGCGCCCCTTCGGGTCCCGCCCTGTTTGACCTGTTCTGTTGCCGTATTGAATATCTTCATAAAGGATATTGGGCCGGAGGCTACACCGCCAGTTGTTCCAACCCTGCTGCTTGTGGGCCTGAGCCTGGAAAAGGAAAATCCTGTGCCGCCACCTGATTTATGAATCAGTGCGGCATTTTTCAGGGAATCAAATATGGCATCCATGCTGTCTTCTACAGGAAGCACAAAGCATGCGGCAAGCTGACCCAGGTGCCTGCCGGCATTCATGAGTGTGGGTGAATTGGGCAGAAACCTGAATTCAGTCATCATGCGGTAAAAATTTTCCTCAACCTTTTCAATAGAGGATTCGTTGCCATATTTTTTTTCAGCGAGGGCGATATGGTGCGCTACCCTTTTAAATAATTGTTCGGGTGTTTCAACCACATTTCCATTACTGTCCTTTTTCAGGTATCTGGTTTTTAAAACAGTATAGGCATTTTCAGATAAATTTATCTTCTCTTTAAGAAAAAATGAGCCCTCAAGTTTTATGGGTGTATTTTTTTTAAGGCCATATTCAAGCAGTTTAGCTTCCACAATTTCTTCCAGCAGTGGGATGGTTATGGTCTTCAGGTCCATCTGGTGTATTTCTTCCCTGAGCGCCCTGCTTATATCCATTGCACACGAGCTGTCTATTGAACTCTCCCTTATCAGCATATCTGAAAAGAGGTTATCATCCCACCTGTAAGCTGCAAGATCAAAAGTACCATCTTTTGTCACAAGGAATTTACTCTGCTGACCCATTTACCACCCTCCATAAAATTAATTGACCGCCTATATTTTATATTAATTATAATAATATATCATTTTCCCCGTGATGAAAAAGGAATGAAAAATCATTCGCTAAAACAATAGTAAAGAGCCAGATTATCACCTCTTCTATCATGTTTTATGCTGATGATTTAAATTGTTTATATACCCTTATATTGAATGAAGCGCATTCTAGGGCACAATATATGGTATGTCAATAAATTCTTCCAGTTTTTGTTAAATTGGAAATATTTTATAAACAAGCATTGTCGATTACTTCCTATTATTCTTTTTTTCGGCTCATAGGATGGAAATGCGTAGTAGCATCTCCTCGTGGGTAGTATAAATAATGTGAAGTCAGAGAATAACTGAAAAAACACTACTGTTATGAATTATTTTTAGATTTATTGCAGTGATTATAGCGTCTTGCAGGTAGAAAATCGTCTGAAACGGCAGGCGTTACAGATTAAGATGCTGGTTAAACTTGTTCCCAGGCAACTATAGGTTTTTTCAAGGTATCATTTGAGGGAGATATTCCTGATGAAAAAAGGCTGTAAAAATGATCAGGGAGGAAATGAAACCGGAAAAGTCCCGATATAAAAGGATCATTAAAAACCTGGTGCATAATGCTGATTCGGAAAGTGATCTGACAAAAGATACCGGCAAAAAAAATCGGTGATATTAGATATGGGTAGTGATGAAAAGGCTTACGATGAATATGATAATGAATTCGGTAAATACTAGATGATTAGGATATCAGACACTCAAGGATTTAATCATATAGCGGATAAAAGAATATGGATCATAAAAATATGGAAGCAAGCACAGAGTTACTCTCTTTTTAACTCGCTAATGAACTGTTCGCTATTGAGGTTAGCAAGGTAAGAGAGGTTCTCGAATATACGACTATTACCAGGGTGCCGGGATCACCGGATTATATGGAGGGAGTGATCAATGTCAGGGGGAGCGTTGTCCCTGTAATGGATCTGAAAAAGAAGTTAAACATCCCCGCTTCAGATACAGACATCAATACGCGTATCGTAATAATGGAGTTGATCCTGAATGATGAAAAGGTGGTCGTAGGTTATATCGCAGATAAGGTCAGGGAGGTAATGTCTCTCTCTCCAGGTCAGATTCAGGCCCCCATGCAGGCTTGACTCAAATTTTTTGATGATTATTTTATTGCCGCATGAGTCAAAAAAACAAATTTAAGGGGGTGATCTTATGAACAGCTTGTTAAGTATAATTCCAGGAACAGGTCTTGCGCCCAGCAGGAAACTGTTTGATCGCTTCTTTGATGACTGGGGTCTGGAAACGGTTTTTAGTGATGATAATGAGTGGGTACCGGCCTTTGATATTGCTGAGAATGAAAAGGATTATGCAGTTACAGCGGAGCTCCCCGGTATAGATATAAAAGATGTTGATATTACACTTTCTGAAGGTATCCTGACTGTTAAAGGAGAAAAGAAACAGGAAAAGGAGGAGACCGTTGAAGGTTTCCACAGGATTGAAAGATGTTATGGATCATTCAACAGGAGCTTCAGGATCCCTGGTAAGGTAGAGGCTGATAAAATTGATGCAAGCTATAAGGATGGTGTGTTAAAGGTTGTGCTTCCAAAGGCAGAAGGAACAGAGACAAAAAAGATTGAGATTAGATAACACACTGACTGTGTAAAAAAAAGAGGGTATCATCTGATGGTGATACCCTCTTTTTCCCTCTCCGAAACCCCGTCTAAACAATAACATCTATGGGCTTTGGTTTTGTACCGATATTTTCATCGCGGTCCGGTTCACCGTATTTATTGTATAAAGTCCCTGTATCAAAGCGTCGTGTGTCAGGTTTTTTTTCAGTGATCTTATCCCTGTTTTTATTAAGCTTGGCCTCTTCGCTGTTTCCTGATTTTTCAACAGGTTTTATCTTGTCAGGCCCTTCCTTTTTCCGGATCTTAAACTCCCCTTCACCGGGATTATTTATTACTACAGAGGAATCTATAATCATATGCCACCTCCTTACATAAGAAACCTTTCTTTGAGGGAGCGCTGCTGTATATCAAATCCTCACATTAAAACCTGTCTTGTGAAAAAAGCCCGTTCCATTTTTAATGAACAGGTACATACAACTCTTTAATAACTTTGCAACCCCGCTGTCATATCCCTTTACATCATGGGACTTAGACCGGAAGTTTTGCGCCCTCTCCTTTCAGAGAGTTTGCCCTCAAGTCTTATCCAATCTTCAAATCGGCATCATGATCCTGAAACTTTAAAAAAATTTTTATTTTATTAAAAACAACTATATCAAGATGTTATCTATATGAAATACCAGACCTTTCCTGTTGACTAGCATATAATAAAAAGGCAGAATCAATGCGACTTAAAAAATAATTACACTGGAGCGGAAGATGAAAATACTGGTAACAGGCGGTGCAGGGTATATAGGCAGCCATACAATGGTGGAGCTCTTGAGTGCGGGCCACGATGTTGTTGTGGTGGATAATCTTTCCAACAGCAAAGAGGAGTCAATACGAAGGGTTAAGGAAATAACAGGTAAGGATTGTATTTTTTACAGGGCAGACCTGAGGGACAGGGATGCCCTTTCTAAAATTTTCAGTAAAAATTCCATAGATGCAGTAATACATTTTGCAGGGCTCAAGGCCGTAGGCGAATCGACCCAGAAGCCCATTGAGTATTACAGCAACAACATAACAGGTACACTATGTCTGTGTGATGCAATGAGAGAGCATAATGTTAAAAAGATAGTATTCAGCTCATCCGCAACAGTCTATGGAGACCCGCACATGGTGCCCATAACAGAAGAGTTCCCTCTTTCAGCAACCAACCCCTATGGCAGGTCAAAACTCTTTATTGAAGAGATACTGAGAGACCTTTACACCTCAGAAAAGACATGGGATGTTATCCTTTTAAGGTATTTCAACCCTGTGGGTGCTCATACAAGCGGCAAAATAGGTGAGGACCCGAATGGAATACCGAATAACCTGGTGCCTTATATCTCACAGGTTGCTATCGGTAAATTAAAGGTGCTTTCGGTGTTTGGTAATGATTACCCTACACCTGATGGCACAGGGGTAAGGGATTATATCCATGTTGTGGATCTTGCCTTGGGACATGTAAGGGCAATTGACAGGATCAAATCAGAAACAGGCGTCAGGGTTTATAACCTGGGCACAGGCAAGGGTTACAGTGTACTTAAAATGATAGATGCTTTCAGGAAGGCTTCGGGAAGAGATATACCATATCAGATAACAGCGCGCAGAAAAGGTGATATTGCCGAATGTTATGCTGACCCATCACTGGCTAAAAAGGAACTTGGTTGGGAAGCCCTCAAGGGTATAGATGAGATGTGCAGTGACACATGGAAGTGGCAGTCCCTTAATCCAAACGGCTATGAATAGAAAAAGGAGTTACGGTTGCCACTTAAGGTTAATGAGATATTTTTAAGCGTACAGGGCGAATCCACAAGGTCAGGTTTTCCATGTGTGTTTATACGCCTTACAGGATGCAACCTTAGATGCTCATACTGTGATACCACCTATGCATATGAAGAGGGTGCCCTTATGGAGATCAGTGATATCATTGAAATGGTAAAGGGCTTTAACTGCCCGCTTGTTGAGGTAACCGGCGGAGAGCCACTGATACAGGATGAAACACCTGAACTCATAACAAAGCTTATTGATGACGGGTACACGGTGCTGCTTGAGACAAACGGAAGTCAGGATATAAGCATGGTTGACAGGCGCTCTATAAAGATCATGGACATTAAATGCCCATCAAGTGGTGAAGAGAGTCATAATGATTTAAAGAACCTTAACGGGCTCAATGAGGGGGATGAACTCAAGTTTGTGATTGCTGACAAAAGAGACTATGATTTTGCAGTTGAGACCCTTGCCCTGATACCTTCTGATAAAAGGGACGATATATATGTGAATTTTTCTCCATGCTTTAGCAGGATTGAACCGAAGGAACTCTCTGAATGGATACTGAGGGATAAACTTAATGTAAGATTAAACATGCAGCTCCATAAGTATATATGGCCCCCAGATAAAAGGGGGGTGTGATAAAAAATAGGCCCAAGGTGCAAGGCGCAGGGCTCAAGGTATAAGATTTATGATGCAAACCCCATAATAACTCATTGAATATGCAGGTGTATCAACTGTATTGATAAAAAGGTTTTAAAAAATGAATTTTATTTCTGATTTTAGGTGTCCACAGGAAATTAATCCTGATTCATACTGGTTTTTGATAAATGAGCAGAAGATTATTGTACTGTCAGAAAACGGTGCTATGTCTATCCCTCGTTACAATACTCTTAAAGAATATGAGATAAGAAGTGACCATATCCAGTATATGGGCACCTATAACAACATTTCATGTTATGCTGCAGAGATTGAGTCCACGGAAGCTCTCCCCGGATGTCTCGTCGTACACCCGCCTCTTACCCTTCTGGACAGACTTGACTCAGACCTTGTAAGGCTTTCAGGGCTTGCAGGTCAGTTTATTACCTGGAGCAGGAATCACAGGTTTTGCGGAAAATGCGGAGGCTCAACAAAAGATAAAAATGATGAGCGTGCAAAGATATGTACCCCATGCGGTCAGGTATATTATCCGCGCCTTTCGCCTGCAATAATAGTGGCAGTTACAAAGGATGATAAACTTTTACTTGCGAGTTCTCCCAGATTCCGGTCAAAGTTCTACAGTGTGCTTGCAGGTTTTGTTGAACCCGGTGAAACCCTTGAGGGGTGTGTAAAAAGGGAGATCAAGGAAGAGGTGGGTATTGAGGTTAAAAATATTAAATATTTCGATAGCCAGCCCTGGCCCTTCCCTGATTCCCTCATGATAGGGTTTACAGCAGAGTATGATAGTGGCGAAATCAAGCCTGATAAAAAAGAGATTGTTGATGTTGGCTGGTTTAAAAGGGATGAAATCCCCGGAATCCCATCCAGTATAAGCATTGCCCGGAGGCTTATAGACTGGTTTATTGAAGGTGGAAACCATTAGCAAAAATGGGAAAAATAATATTTTTACCACGGAGAGCATGGAGAACACGGAGTAAAAATTGAAAGAACTCTATGTCTCCTCTGTGGTCAGCGCTAACGATCTATTTTATACGTTATCGGATTTTTAGTCCAAAGTGCTAAGCATTTCATTATAATCACCTGAAAAACACAGATGTATTCTTTTTATAATATTTTTTATCTTTATCTGGATTTGCCTGAAACCATCCTTATATTGGTGTAACAAAGGCGTTAAAGCGCCTGCAAATTCAAACCATATTTTCATCTGGAGGTTTGGGTATGAAAATATCAATATTGATAATACTGGCAGCTATTATAGTATCAGGCTCAGTTAAAATTTACTCCATTGCAGAGGAGGATGGTATGGGAAACATGAATGTAAAAACTGAGACCGCAACAGTGGCTGGAGGGTGCTTCTGGTGTGTGGAATCAGACTTTAAAAATGTTGATGGGGTAATAGATGTTATCTCAGGGTATACCGGAGGTAAAAAGGAGAATCCTACCTATGAAGAGGTTTCGAGTGGTAAAACAGGGCATGTTGAGGCAGTTCAGGTGATATTTGATCCACAGAAGATAACATATGGTGAAATCCTCGATGTGTTCTGGAGACATATAGATCCAACCGATGCAGGAGGTCAGTTTGCAGACAGGGGGAGCCAGTACAAAAGCGCTATTTTTTATCACAATGATGAACAGAAAAGGATTGCCCTTCAATCCAGGGAGAGACTTAATGGATCAGCCATCTTTGACAGGCCTATCGTAACTGAGATAATCAGGTTTGAAAAATTCTATCCTGCTGAAGATTATCATCAGGATTATTCAGATAAGAACCCTGTAAGATATAAAAATTACAGGTATCATTCAGGAAGGGAGAGGTTTATTGAAGAGACATGGAAAAATGATAAAGTTGAAAACACTACCTCTCAGTGTGATATCCCCGATGATGAGACTTTAAAAAAAAGGCTTACTGAACTCCAGTATGATGTAACCCGAAAGGGTGCTACAGAAAGACCTTTCCAAAATGAGTACTGGGATAATAAACGTGAGGGCATTTACGTAGATGTGGTTTCAGGGGAGCCCCTTTTCAGTTCAAAGGATAAGTATGATTCCGGTTCCGGCTGGCCCAGTTTCACAAGGCCCCTTGTAAAAGAGAATATCATAGAAAAGATCGATAAAGGTTTTTTCATGACAAGGACAGAGGTGAAGAGCAAAAAGGGTGATTCTCACCTGGGGCACCTGTTTGATGACGGGCCAAAACCCACTGGCCAAAGGTATTGTATAAACTCTGCTGCGCTCAGGTTTATACCGAAAGAGGAACTTGAAAAGGAGGGGTATGGGGAATATAAAAAACTTTTCCAGGAGAAATGATCAGTGATCATTGTAACGCTGGAATCCCCGGCCTCACCTTTATAACCATCTCCTTTTTGATGGTAACAGTACCCGGCTTTGCACCCTTTGGCTTTGAGACATATTTTGCCATTGTGCAGGAGACAGGAGTGATTCCGCCATTTTTTGCCTTGCTGTGCCAGGCGGCAATGGCGGCTGCCTCCTTCAGTATGTCCTTTCCCGGTTCTTCATTCTCTTTTGCCCTTAAAATTACATGGCTCCCCGGCATGCCTTTTACATGAAACCAGTAGTCATTGGGGTGAGTAAGCCTCAGGCTCAGGTAATCATTATCATCATCCGTTTTACCTGCCAGGACTTCCCAGTCACCGGCAATTTTGTATTCAATAATATTGTGTTTTTCTTTATCAATCATATTGGTATTTACCAGGGTCTTTATGGGTAACAATAACAGAGCTGCTTTTACTCTACAATGGGAATCTATAAAAAAAGATTGAACCGCTGTATTAAAAAAATCTGCTCTGATTTGAAATTTGTTTTATGTGATATATATTCCTGATATATATTGGGATATATTTGAGGAACAATATCGTTAACAGATGGTAAATGTTTTAAGGAGATTAAACAATGAAGATTAAGATAGCTCTGGTATCAATTGTTTTTGTCATGATTTTGAGCATGCCTTATGGTCAGGTAGGCGCCTCGGATTACAACAGCAACTGGCCCACATGGAGGGGCCCCCTGTTTACCGGCGAGGTGGTAAAAGGTAACCCTCCTACAATCTGGAGCGAGACAAAGAATATCAAATGGAAAATACCCTTACCAGGAAAGGGCCTATCCACTCCGATAGTATGGGGAGATCAGATATTCCTGACCTCTGCCATACCTCTTGATAAAAAGGCGTCTGAAGAAACCCTTGCAAAACTTAAGGAGGGGCAGGCATCTTGGATGCAGCCCAAACTGCCCGAATATCTCCAGCAGTTTGTGGTCTATTCCATTGATAAAAACACCGGGAAAACTCTCTGGCAAAAGGTTGTACGCGAGCAGTTTCCCCATGAAGGCACCCATAATGATGGTAGCTGGGCCTCACAATCATGTGTGACTGATGGGGAATATCTTGTTGCATCATTTGGTTCTTTTGGAATTTACTGTTTTGATCTCAAAGGTAATCTGAAATGGGAGAAGGACATTGGAGATCTGAATATCCGGGCCTCTTTCGGGGAAGGTAGTTCTCCTGCCCTGTATAATGATTATCTGATCGTAAACTGGGATCATGAAAAGGATTCCTATATATATGTCCTTAATAAGAAAGATGGCGAGGTTATATGGAAAAAGAAGAGGGATGAGAAGACCTCATGGTCTACACCCATCGTTGTCCCGGTAAAGGGAAAGCTTCAGCTGATTGTAAGCGCCACTGGAAAATCAACCGCCTATGACCTGCAAAATGGAGATATCATTTGGGTAATATCAGGTATGACCGAAAATGTGATCCCATCACCTGTTACTGACGGTGAACTTGTTCACCTGATTAGCGGTTTCAGGGGCGCTGCAATGCAGACAATCAGGCTGGATGAGGCAAGCGGGGATCTGAAAGAGTCATCCGCATTAGTCTGGACATATAACAAAAATACCCCGTATGTCCCTTCAGCGCTTCTCTACAATGGCAGGCTCTATTATCTGCGCGGAAATGATGAAAGGCTGAGCTGTGTAGATGCTAAAACCGGAAAGATATTTTATGAGGCTGTTAAGCTTGATGGAATGAAAGGTGTGTATGCTTCACCCATTGGTGTTAACGGCCTTGTTTATGTGCTGGGCAGGAATGGAATGTGTTATGTTATAAAGGATGGAGAAGAGTTGAATGTTGTTTCCAGAAACCAGCTTGATGACAATTTTGATGCCAGCCCTGTTGTTGTTGGGAATCAATTGTTTTTGAGGGGTTTGAAGGCTCTTTACTGTATTTCGGAGTGATTTTTAAATTGGCATGGCGCATAGAGCATAGCGCATGGAGTAAGTATAAAAAATTGGTTTTGATATTGCCCTATGCTCTTTGCCCCCTATGCGCTATGTTTTCCTGTATGTTGTAGGGGTAACCCCCTGCCTGCCCCTACACTTATTTCCAGAATCATTCAATTCGCCCTGCGCCTTGAGCCATTCCTCTCTTTCTAACCCTCGAACCCTGGAATCCTTGACCCCTTGAACCCTTACTTTAAAACCACACACTTCATCTGCTTCTGATCCCTGATCAAAAGCTTCCCGTCACTTAATGCCAAAGGCGCCCATGCCTGTTTTGTGTCAAGCAGTTCTGCCTTTGCCTGCACCCTGAATTCATCAGGAGTTGGCTCAATAAGATAGAGCATCTTTTCACCATCACTGCTTAAAATAATGTCATCAGCTAGAATGAATCCGCCCTTGTCAAAATTAGGGTCTTTCCCTGTCTTCCATTTGATGTTGCCCTTAAGGTCCATACACATGAAGCCATTTCTCACCTGATTATTTGTGCCTTGGCTATAAAGATGCCCTTTGTAAAATATAGCGGGGTGCACATGGGAAGCGAACTCCTTTGAAAACATCACCTCATTTACTTCCCATGAATTCTCCTTCTTATTTAACTGTATAAGCGCCCCTCCAGATAGATACCCTCCTGTGATAAACAGGCTGTTATCGCCCGTCTCTGTTACATTAGGCACAGGGGTCTTGCATTTCCAGCCATCATAAGACCATAAAAGCTTGCCTGTATCAGGGTTAAACCCCATGACAGCCCCGGTGCCCCCACCTTCAGGCCTGGTGGCTGATATCATCACCAGATGATCTTCATTATCCATTTTGACCACCTTTGGTGAGACATATCCGGGGCTCCCTGGAAGGACCGGTGTCTTCCAGATAATCTCTCCATTTATCTTGTCATATGCCACAATGCCGACCACCTCTGTCTGAGGGGCAATAATCACCATGTTTTTATAAACAAGGGGGTTCTGGGCAATCGCCCACATGGGGATGTCTGTTTTACTGAAATCTGTCCAGAAGTTCTTTTTCCATAAAGGTTTACGGGTGTCTTTATCAACACAGAGGAAATTGCCGAATGCATCACTTACATAAATTCTGCTACCATCTATTGTTGGTACTGTCCTTGAACCGTCATAGCTGACTGACCATTTTGCCTCACTGCTGAATTGCCATTCTTCTTTTCCGGTAATAAGGTCAAAACAGCGTAAAACATTCTCTCTGTCATCAACCCTGTCATATATGTAGACCTTACCTTTACTAACAGCAGGCCCTCCGAAACCCTCACCGAGTGGAACTGTCCATAAAATCTTTGCCCCCCCTGCGGGCCATTGCCTTAAAAGCCCCTTTTCATCAGATACTGCATCCCGGTCAGGTCCAAGGTACTGTGGCCAGTCAGATGCCTGGGTTTTGCAGATATTAAAAAGGAAAAGAATAATAAGAATCATTTCTGTAATCTTCATATCAATACCTTCCTGAATATAGAGATTGTACATAGTCTGATCTGATATAAATTTTTTAAAAAGTCAATAGTTCTTAAATGTAATAAAAAGTGCAATTATAAGGTGTATTTTTATAGACAAATTAACTGGAAAATATGAAAAAGAATACGATAAAAGAAGTAGTTAGAGAGTGTCAAGAATTTATTTTTTACAAAAAACAAGTGGTGTCTGTTGTCAGGTTTATTAAGTAAATATTAAATAAAATTAATATAATCAGTATATTGAAGAGTATTTGCATTTTAATTGTAATAACCTTTAACTAGAATAGCCCTTTAAAAATCCATGTGCATTATTTTCTAAAAAAAATTATTGTAAGACTGGTATAAGAAATGCAAATGGTCAGGTTCAGCAGGAAAATACTAAAATAACAGGAGCGAAGAATATGTTTTTTCTATTTCAGTACAGTAAAGCGGGTCTTCCAGGTGGTTTAATCAACCTTCATCAGTCACTTCTTGAAAGTATAACCTCATATTTTGAAAAAGGTGAATCAGTTAAAACAAGGGTAAGGGAGATTAGAAAGTCACTCAGAGATGCAATAACTTTTGCAAAGAAAAAGAGAATATATCCCAGCAGCAAGACAAACCGGGCAGCTGAACTTATGGAAGAGATGTATGAAGAGCTTGAACTGACCCATAAGATACTTAAAGAGGCAGCCATTGAAATGGAAAACATGATTAACAAGATAAAGGAAGAAAGGGTTATTAATGTCCACTCGATTATTACCGAGGCCCAGGAATATTTTAAGATAAAAGAGGTTGATGCCGGGATACAGCTCCTTGAAAAGGCACAGAAGGAACTAAAAGAAAAACTGCTTGTGAAAACAAGAAAGAAGGTTTTCGCAGGTTATAACAGTGAGCTAAAAAAATTAAAACATGAATTTGCTCAAAGGGAATGGACAGAAAGAAAGAATAAGAGCTCTAAATTTTTCAGCTTGTGCATACCCTATGAAAATTACTCTACCTATAAACTTATCAGGAATATAATCGACGGCTTTACACGTTTAAAGAGCTCATTTGCATTTGACAGGGCAGAATAGTCAATCCTCCAAAAGAGTGCAGAGACAAGGCATGTTTACCCGCCGTTATTCAGGCGGGCCTTGTCTCTACATATTATTCTGTTGACACATAATATTATCCCCCATATCCAGGCATCTTCGCGAGTAATCAGAGATGAATGGTAATGCCGGGGTTGAATCCAAAAACTCATCCACAAAAGCAGCCACGCTAAGGTTTTCTGCGTGCGTTTGTGTCCTATTCGGCATGTCTCTGTTTTTATGCATCTTTATTCAATAATACCGCTCTTATTTTTTGTAATGCAGACAAGGAAAAGATAAGGGGATAAAGTTTTTCATGATACCATAGCCTTGCAAAATAAAGGCCTATAGGGCTTGAAGGCAGTTTGTCATGGTTATTAATCATTTCAAGCAATGCTTCTGATCCTTTTAAAAGTGCCTTTTGAACTGGCGCGGCTAAATTATCAAAGAAACCATGAAGAGCCGCACAGCCTGCAATGGCATCAAGGGCAAGGGAGGTCTCCTCAATTGTGGCAGGCGCATTCTTATCTCCTCCCCATGTGCCATTTTCTTTTTGTGCCTCAATCAGCCATTTAAGTCCGCTCTTAAGCGATTCTTTCATGGTTGAAAGTTCAGTGGATTTCATACGGGTTAAATGAGAAATTACCTTTGCTGTCCCATAAACAGGGTTCTTCATATCGTGAACATCTTCGTTACCAAACCACAAAGGTACCCATGAACCATCAGGCCGCTGAGCATTTCGTAAAAACAGGAAACCCTTTTCCATGGCAGAGTTAATACTATTTTGCAGTTCAGGCCTCATATCAGGCATCCATGCGGAACATGCTGCAAGTGCATGGGCGGTAAGGTCTGTAGCGCTTTTATCAAAGGGTAATTTACCCCAGCCTTTGCAGAATGTGGGTATGCCTCCATCACGGTTCTGCAGATTAATAAGCCAGAGGATGGCCGCCTCAACCGCATCAAGGGGCTTTTCGCCATCCGGGTCAAGATTCTTTATGGCCATAAGGGCTCCTGAAGTATCATCCGCATCAGGCACGCCCCCTGGGAGATCAGTCCATGCCCAGCCTCCGGGGTCTGCCCCGGTATACGGGTGAATCTCCCTGTGCTGCTGGCCTATAAGCCATGTAAAAATGAGGTTTTGCTGAGTTTTACTTATATTATCATTCTTTAACGCCTGTACAGCCATTGTGGAAACCCAGGTTGATAGATTTGTATCTATCGGCCAGCTTCCGTCTGTTCGCTGGCTGTGAAGCAAAAAATTAACCCCTTTTTTTGTAACAATGTGTTCCCTGTGTCCGCAGTTTGCAAGGCTCATCAGAACAAAGCTTGTCAAAGGAGTGGCCTCCAGAAAACCTCCATTTTCAGGCTGGATTTTTGTCAGGACTTTAAGGGATTTTGTACGTGCCAGTTTACGGGCTATCTTTTGAACCGGGTTAACAGGGGGATGATGATGAAATACGACCTGCCCGATTGCGATAAGGGCGGGAAGGGCGTAGCTTACAACCGGCAGCTTAAGCCATTTGAACCACTGCTGGGGCAGGACAGCCAGTTCAAATGGGAGACCCTTAACATGTTTCCAGCCCTCCTTACCCAGTCTGCCCGCAAGGGCACACATGGTGAGAATAGGGCATGAAAATGTCCTGTCAGCTCCATAGGCCGTTAAGATTGATCCGGCAATCTTTTCCGGATCAATAGAACCTGCGATACCTTTTATATATTTTTCACAGGCATCAAGGGCCTCCTGATCCGGTGAGGTAACTGTCATGGCGCAGTAAACAAGAAGGGTAGTGCTGAGGTTGCTCTTGCTTATTGCTGTATCGCCCCATCCACCATCAGGACTCTGATTTTTTATGAGCCAGTTTATGCCGGAGTTAATAGATGAAGCATGTTGATTTTCATCCACAGAAGCCAGCGCAAAAACAGCAGTTGCAGTGGAAAGGGCACTGCTGCTTAACTCACCGGTCCAGTAACCTTTGTCATTAGTTTCCGTGTGTAGCATCTGCTGCAATCTGTTAATAGTAGATTCAATCTCTTTCATGGAATCTCCGCAAGATAGCCAAGGGCGAGGAGCCCGTAATAGGTGTACTCACAGTCAATAACAGGGTCTGCCCATGTCCCGCTGAAGCCGCCCTCTGGGTTCCAGAGCGTGTCAAGAAACTCAAGGTGGCCCTCCCTAATGATCTTATTTTCAGGGAAGTAGGAAATGGCCTGAAGGGCAGTGGCAGTGCTTAAGAGATCAGGCAGATTCATTGGGCTGTCACTCTTAAAGGCGCAGAAGCCCCCCCTCTCACTTGCCCTGCCCATAAGCCATTCAGCCCCCCTTTCAGGTAAAGGCCTCCCAAGCATATGATATGAGCATATGGCCGCGGCTGTTGAGGGGGTGGTTGATATGCCCCCTGCCTGTTCATTGGCAAAGCCGCCGTCATCCATTTCAAGTTTATCAAGGCAGTTTAAAATTGCATCAGGGTCAGGAGGCGCAACACCCATATCCTCGCACATGGTAAGGGCCATAAAACAGCCATAGGCATTACCATGCGCATCTGACTGATTAGCGCTGAAACTGCCATCCGCACATCTGAGTTCTACAAGCCTTTGGGTAAGCCCCTCCTTTAGACCGGAATCAATAGTAAAGGATGATATGTCAGCCAGATTTGTATATGAGCGGGCAAGGCATGAAAGATGAACCAGGTCAAGCCCATGCCCGCTCTCAAAGCCAGCCAGATATCTTTTTATAAGATCAACAGGGAGGGAGAGCTCAAGGCTGATGGCCAGTTCAATGCCAAATACGGTATAGTAAAGGTCGCTCTTATTATCGCGGCCCATGAATCCGCCATCGTGGTCCAGATGCCTCAATACAAAACCGCTGACAAGCCCTGTGGATTTATCCAGCAGCAGAGGCGCCCTGCCCAGGGCCTGTATCATCTCCTGTCTGAGTGTCATTGCAGCATCCCATTAAATCAAAGTCGCCAAATATCTTGCTGATCACGCGGCGCAAAAGCCCCTTAAGTGCAGGGTTATTAAGCTGCGCCAGGCTCTCAATTGCCCTTGCCTTTGTGCTATCCATCAATGCCCGCGCACATTGATCAATATTAAGATCGCTGAAGATCTCCATGATATGATCAAACTCTCTCTCCCTTACGCCTGGCTCCTGCCATGCCCTTAAGAGCAGTTGACGCGCCTCCTCTTTTGCCTGTTCTGTTGCAAGGGCCATGAGTATGCTAGGGTTGTCAAGCAGGCGGCGCCTCTTTTCATGGGGGAGAAGGTAATCCTCCAGGTCATCCCTGATCTGGTAGGCTACACCCATTGCCTCGCTGTATTGATGAAGGCAGGCCAGCACAGAACTGTCCGCCCCTGCAAGGAGCGCCCCAAGGGAGAGCGCAACATCAAAGGCAGGGGATGTCTTTCTCCTGAATATCTCGATCACCTGATTGGATGTGAGAGATTCAGGATGCCTTGACCAGTAGAGCTCCTCACCCTGCCCAAGGCACATGATGCGATGCGCATGGGCAGCACATTCAATCAGAGAGGCCTTCACCTGCGCAGCCACATCCAACTCTGAGAGGAGCTGATATCCCCAGCCAATAAGTAGATCCCCTGCATTAAGCGCAACAGGGATGCCATATCTTGCATGAAGGGTCTCCTGCCCGTATCGAATATCATCATTATCCTCTATATCATCATGGATAAGAGATGCCTTGTGAAAGCATTCCACTGCGACACATATACGCCTGATATTATTGTCGGAGATGTTATTGCCCGGTGTCAGGGCTGTAAATGTGCATGACGCAAGAAAGGGACGCCATCTTTTCCCTGACAGGGCAATCCAATCCATTGCAATGGCCTCTGTCTGCGTGCCTTCGGGCCTGATAACCTCATCAAGCTCCTCCTTTGAAAACCAGGAATCAACACGGTTTCTCTCCTCTTCAAGGTTCAGCCGCGGGATTGAGGGGTTTTCAGATGTTTCATACAATGCCTCCCATAGCCAGTCTGTATCAATAGCTGTGTTTTCACACCCGTCATAGAGCAGGGGGATAGCTATACCGGGTACAGCGCCTGCCTCCATGTATGGAAAGACCCTTTCAAGTGTGGAGAGGCAGCTTACACCCAGAATTGCCTCAATCTGGCGTGTCTCTATCAGGCTCATTACAACCGGCGAACCCTCTGCAATGAGCACCGCATACCCCAGCTCCTCTGCCTGCCTTTTAAGGTCATTTATTATGCATGATCCGCAGTGGGCGCAGATGAGCCCGATCTCATCCATAATGCCCCTGCACTTTTCCGCTGAACGCAGACACTTTGGTACCAACAGCAGGCGCCTGTTATAGGGGATGGCAGTAAAGATATCATGCCACAGGGTATTATTGATGAGCACAGCTACAAAACCCCTGAACCTTGCGGGCCATTTATACTGGTTCAGTAATATTTCTGCATGTCTCTCAAGTTCAGCAATACCAAGAGGCGCACAGAGAGAGTTTGACTCAGCATAATCCCTGACTATCCGGCGCAGCTCTTCCCTTTCCCTAAGGGTGCAGGGGATATCCGCCTGGGGCGGACGGGCATTATATATCAATGCAAGGTTAAGGTCGCTCATCTCTTTTTCTCCGTTGCGCTGTACGCGGAAATCGTTGCTGACCCTGATAATCTCTTTGACATGCCCCGAAAGGTCATGCGCCAGTTAAAGATCTCTGCCCTGCCCATCACCTGCATTATCATACGTTTAAGCCAGGGCACACCTCCTGCCTGCTGGTTGTCCCACATGAGTTTGGGGACACGTTTAAAATTGATCTCATAACAGGTGCGATAGAGTTCAAAATGGCTCATGCTCATACTCGAAACAGAAAAACCGCCACCTGCCCTGATATCCTTTTCAAGCACAGGCTCATAGAATACAGGGAAGACAACAAGCTCCTGAGAGGAGAGCTCTTTAATGAGACTGAGGGTATCTATCACATCCTTAGGCTCCTCACCGGGCAGGCCCAGGACAATGCTGATTACCGGGAAGAACCCGGAGCGGGTCATCCTGCCTACTGCCTCCCTTATAATGTCAGGCCAGTCTTCAGATGAAAATGGCGCAATCTTACCGGGGCTGTTGGCAGCAACAAGCCTTCCATTGGCGCTTTCAGCCCCCATGTTTACCCATAGGTATTTTGCCGGTTTTTCCCAGGTCAATAGCCGCCGGATCTCCACAAGCTCCTTTTCCTCAAGATCAATAACGCTTGTGATATTGGCGTGATCTATCTGCATGAATGATAGCCCTTTAAGCCCTCTCATCTGTTCAAGGAGGGATGCAAGCCTTTTAAAATCAGGCCTTGTTGTGGATGAGCCATACCTGAAAAAATCTTCGCTCCCGCTCACCACATTTTTTATTCCATTGGAAAGGTTTGTCTCGAGGTCTGCCATGATCATATCAGGGGAAAGGTGTTTCATCCCCTTCTGGGCCATGCTGCAAAACCTGCATCCCCTTCCGCATCCCCTTGAAAGCTCAATAATACCCATCATTGAGGGGCCACAAATGGGCTGAACGCGCTCGATGCCAATCCCATTTACAGCAACATAATTATCTACATGCCTGCCCGCTAAAATGTCAGCAATAAGCTCAGGGCCAGATTCTTCGAAATAGCCCTCATATACCACATCAATGCCAAGACGGGCCGCTTCATCCGGGCTGGTTATAAATTGCCATGCGCCTGCCCCTCCGAACACCACCTTGAAGGGGTATTTTTTTTTGGCAGCCTTGAGCATGAGGAGCGTCTCTCTTGTCCATCTCCTGGTATAGAGTTCCCCTCCCCAGAAGCTGCTTGTGGTGGTATTGCTCATGCCATGACCAAGAGGGTCGCTGGAGCTGAAGAGCACAAGCTTTACCCATGGCCCAATAAGGTCAAAAAGCCGCTCAGGTGTGGTGCAGACTATATCATCAGGAGAGAGACCTGATGCGGCCCTCATGCATGATTCAATGCGGCGCAGCCCCAGGGGAGCAACAGAGGCCCTGCCATTTTCATCAGTATGCACCTTTGGGCTTAGAAAATATCTCATAAGGGGTTCAGGCACCTTGCTTGTCTGCATGGTTGCAAAGATGCCCTCAAACAATACTGGGTAATTGGCGCTTAGTGTGCGGTCAGCCACCAGTATAACGGCAGGTCTTAAGAAGTTATTTTTCATCCTGATCTCCGGCCTTAAAGGCCCTTTTTTGTATCCGGGACAGGTCTGATGGTGAGAGTCCTTCCAGCACACTCATCGGGATATCAAGCCTTTTGTGAAGCGCCTCCAGCATATTAACCGGCTTGCGCGGCTCAGCGGAAAAGAGCCCGCCCTGCCTGCCGCGGTTTCTCAGCATGGAGTGGATGTCTGTTCCATTCAGAAGATCCAGCCTTACAGGAGGTGCCTGGATTTTTGATTCATCTATTTCGTCACCATTAAATGGTGGCTGATTCAGTTTAGGAAATATAATGGCCCTGCCAGGGCATATACGGGCGCATGCGGCACAGTTGTTTTTACAGTTGTCAGGGTGGGAAACCCTGATATTGGCCTCTTCATCAATGGTGTAGACACCAAAAAGACAGAAATTAAAACAGAGTTTACATTTCTGGCAGCGGCCCCGATCAATTACCGGGAACCATGGCTCCTGTAAACCGCTGAATGCTATCTTCTCAGGAGTGCCTCCTGAACCTCCTGTTACCTCACTTGTGACCCTTGACATGATCTCTTCAGGAGGCATGACCCGCGGGTTGAGGATTATGATTTGACTGCCGGGTGAAGACTCTGCCTCTGCCATGCTGAACAGGGCCTGTATGGCCCTCTCATAACAGGCAATAACAATAAGTTTACTGTATTGCACCCACGCCTTTAACAGCGGGTCATTATGCGAGACAAGCCCGCACAGGTCATCAACAATAACCGCATCATGGCCATGTTGTTCAAGACTTTTAAGCAGCATATCACGGGATTCATCAGAGACCAAATCCCTGTGGGTACATTTGCAGTAAACTATCATATTATTTTCAGCCATATAACTTCCAAAAATATTAAGCTGTTTTTTTGTCTGTTTCATAAAATAATTAAGACATTACCTTGAGCCTTGCGCCATTAATTATCTAAATATTCAATGTGGAAACACAACTGATGCGCAGCATGTAATGCTCAAATATAAACATGATATATTTTAATGCATTATATAGCCAATTAAAGGATAGTCAATCTATGTTGATGCCTATCCCTTGAATCCTGTTTATTCCCATATCCTTTCTCTCACTATTAGACTTTTGACTCTCTTTCTTTCTCTCCTCTTTTCCCCCCTTGCTTTTTTAAATAGTTCATCTTAAACCCAGCTTTTTTATTAGTTTGGGTGCAATGTATTATTGTATCTTTTCAATCTCGGGGAGTTAACTTATAATTGTTTATGGTTCATGCATTTGTGTATTAAAAAGATGAAAACGGGTATGATGTATACCTTCACCGCCCGGAAGAGCCATGCCGGAAATTTTTTGGGGCTCCAAAGGCCAAGGCTAATGATGATTAAATATAAGGAGAACTATTATGGCGACACCAGGGTTTGGAGGAAAGTTACTCTTAGTTAATCTTACCAATAAACAGATAACTGCACTGGACACAGAAAAATATGAGCAGTTCGGCGGCGGGCATGGAATGGCCACTGCACTTTTCTGGGATTATTGTGTGGCGCCCGGAGACTGGGATCTGCAGGATGCCTTTCACCCGAAAAACATGGTTGCCCTTGTAACCGGCCCGGTAAGCGGGACAGGAGTGCCGTGGGCAGCAAGGACAAGTGTTTCAGGGTTGTCACCGCAGTGTTATCCCATACAGTGGTTCGGTCATAGCAATTTCGGCGGCATGTTCGGGGCCTTTATGAAAATGGCCGGCTGGGATGGTGTTGCGGTCATTGGCAGGGCAGAATCCCCTGTCTATATCAATGTGGTAGATGACAGGGTCACCATTGAAGATGCTAAAGAGCTCTGGGGTTTAACCACATGGGAGTGCCAGGAGGAGATATGGAAGAGATCCGGCATCAGGTATGGTAAGGAGTGGCAGGGGGTTGAAGAGAGGTATACACTACAGAGACCTGCTATAGTAACCATAGGCCCTGCTGGCGAAAACATGACCAGGGTAGCATCACTTGTCCACGGAGGCGGAAGCGGTGCAGGGCAGGGAGGTTTCGGCGGGGTATTTGGCTCCAAAAATCTCAAGGCAATCGCCTTTCTTGGAACAAAGGGGATAAAGATAGCTGATCCAAAAGTATTGCTGGATGTAAGAGACTGGTATTACCAGAATTGGCCGGCAGGGGCACCCCCTTTTGCAGGGCAGGGTGTATCATCAGCGTGTATTGGCTGCGGACAGGTAAGAAAGTGTCATAACCGGGACAGGATTCATGGCAAGGATTCGGATGGTTGCGCTGAGGCAGGATGGTTCTACCTTACACCCCAGGATGCAAATGGGATGGACGATGCAACAAAGTTCAGGATAAACGCTAAAGGCACTGACATAGTCCAGCAGCTTGGTATAAACGGCATGGAAACCTGTTTCATGGGCCCCCTGACATTTAAAACTGATCATAATCCCGATTTTCCAATTCAGCCGGAGGTGCCCGCCTATACGGCCCTTGGCTGGTACATGAAGAGGATGTATGACATGGGTGTTATAGGCCCAGGCACAAAATATGATACTGCCCCTCTGAATTTTAAAAAGTTTGCCACTCAGGAGTTCATGGAGATCTACGGCATTGCCCTGGCAAACCGTTATGGAATAGGTGACCTGTTGGCCGAGGGAACCGCGCGCATGGCGGATATACTTGGACGAAAGGATGATTTTAATACACTTGCCAGACTTACCAACTGGGGTTATGTGGATCACTGGTCCATGCCCGGAGTAGACTGGGCCTATGGTAACCTGATGGATTCAAGGGACATCAACAGCCATGATATAGACCTGGCAAACCCTGCTGTAGGTCTGATGGGTTTTGGGGGCGGCGGCAACAGCAAATGGTCATGCGAGGAGTTTGTAAAGATCCATGCAGAGCGAACCACGCGCAACAACCCCTACTGGTTTGATTTCAGCTGGGAGGGTAAACAGGCACATGATACCGGTGTCTTTTCAAGGCACAAGGCGGAATTTGTCGCATGGCGCATGCATTACTGGACCTATTACAAGGAATCTGTCGGATTCTGTGACTGGGGTTATACAAAGCTCTTTGATGCAAACCACCCGAAAGGCTATGGCTATACCCCTGAGGCTGAACCTCGCTGGCTAAACGCAATCACCGGAAGAAAACACACCTTTGAGGATGGGCTTGAAATGGGAAGACGCGCCTGGAATCTGAAACGTGCAATCTTTGCCCTTCAGGGCAGGCACAGAAAGATGGAAAAATTTAACGGTTACATGTACAGACCCGGGGCGTCCTATTGCGGATTTTACAACACGAAGCCAATATACGATGGAAAAAACTGGGAATGGAAGGACTGCAAGGAGCTTTACCTGACTGAAGAGGGTGTGGAAAAGTGGAAGAGCTATTTCTATGAGATAGAAGGCTGGGACAAGGATTCGGGATATCCGAAGAGGAAAACCCTGGAAAAGCTTGGTCTGAAATATGCTGCTGATCTGCTTTCTAAAAAACTTGTTTAAGCATAAAGCCAGGGGATAGACTGTATGCTTAAGGCTGGTAGGAGGTATAAATTCAAGACTAAAGATTCACGATCCAATATTCCTCTAGTTCCAATGTTCTTCGTTGGAAAAAACGTTCGGCATGTAAATGTGGAACAGGTGGCGCACTTCAAAATGTTAAATTACTTTTAAGTTGGTAAATTGATGTGCGCCAACTATAAAAAAGTCCTGGTTTTATTACATCTCAGGAGATATTTAATTTTTTATGTCCGTTTCCACTTTTAATACAGTATTCTTATTGTTTTCATGAGATCCTGTTTTTGACTGAACAACAAAATAATAAGGTTTACCAGGTTCAAGCCCTGTAACATCAATATGGTTTATATCTATTTCCTGCACCGCTGTATTATCCGAATTGCAAAGCACTAAAAAGCAACTGGATTCCCGCCTTCCAGGGAATGACTATAAAAAGACTATTGTTATCAAAATCTTAAATTTAAAATCATTATCTTTCAATCTCTGCAAGCGTCTTTTCTATTGCATCCTGGAATATGGCAAATGGTTTTGCGCCGCGGATATAGGTTGCCCCCTTCACCTTTTCGGGATTTTCCGGATCGACTTTCCCAAGTATAAACCCCGGCACACTCGGTATGCGAAGCTTATCAGCAAGGGCTACATTTTTAGTGACTGTATCAGCATGTTTTTTTATCTCCATGCAGACCCTGAAATCAGGCATGTCAAGATTAATAGAGGATGCAATACCTTTTATGTCTGCCATTTTGGTCTGATTAAACATGAGCTCTTCATGCATCTCCCAGAATTTACCCTGATCAGATGCACAGTGTGCCGCCTCAGATGCTGTCACAGAAGGGAGGTCTGACAGCAAAGGATAATCTATAACCACATAGCGAAGTTTCCCGGTATCAATAAAGTGCTTCTGTATATCAGGCAGGGTCTCTCTTGTATGAAATGAACAATGGCTGCATGAATAGTCTGAGAATTGCACAATTATAAGCCGGGCTTTATTACTCCCCATGACCTGATTACCTGCAATATCAAACTCAACATCCTTTACAATAGGGTCCGGCTGCCTTGGAGGCTGATTCTGTTGCATGATCATATTGATCATCTCTTTGTCTTTGTTTATGGCCTCCTGTACAGAGCTTGATTCCATTCCATTTTTTTTCTTTTCAGTCGCCTGCTCCGCAGCAAATACAGGAGAGGCAACATCTGATACCATTAAAAAGATTAGAGCGGCTGTTATGACAAGCCTTATATGCATTTTTTGATCTCCTTATTCTCAATAAAAAAGCTTCATCCATAAAAACAACTTTCTGGATGTATGCTATTTAGTGTCCATCCAGAAAGAGACAAATTCTGGATGGGGCTTTCATCTGTCAGCGATCAGATGTCAGCTAAATCTTTGATTTGAAAGTCTTTTGCTGAAAGCTGAATGCTGATGGCTGACCGCTTGAATCCAAAAACGACAGTTTTTGGATTGACATATTTAGTATTACCAGTGATTCCCTTTGTCAATAATCTATCCAAAATTTTGTGACGTTAGAAATGGTTGACAAAAAAAAAGATTACCTATAGATTTTTCATATTCCCTAACATATTAATTTGAAAGGTATTATTGTTATGAAAACAATTATTTCCGGTTCTATGGCTTATGACAGAATAATGGAGTTTCCGGCAGGATTCTCCGAATGTATATTACCCGAAAAGATAGATAACCTTAATGTATGCTTCACTGTTAACGGCATGAAGGAGAGGTTTGGCGGCACAGCAGGCAATATTGCCTATGCCCTCAGGCTCATGGGTGAAGCGCCTGAGATCTCTGCCGCCATTGGTCAGGATCATGCAAAATACATTGACTGGCTCAGAAAAAACAATATCTCTACAGGCATGATCAAAATTATTGATAAGGATTTCACAGCAGGGGCATTCATTACCACCGATAAAACAGGCAACCAGATAACCGTATTTAACATCGGCGCAATGGGCAATTCATCATGCCTTGATTTTAACAGCCTTGACCCTAAAAATACCATCATTATAATATCACCGGGTAATCTGGATGACATGGTCAACTATCCGAACCATTGCAAGGAGAAGGGGATAAGGTATATCTTTGACCCGGGTCAGCAGATACCGGTTATACCCCCTGAGGCACTTGAAAAATCCATTGATGGGGCTATGATACTTATTTGCAATGAATATGAACTTGACATGATCATGAATATTACCGGGCTTAATAGAGATGCCCTTCTTAAACGGGCTGAGACCATAATTGTTACAAAGGGAGAAGAAGGCTCAGTAATCTTCACACAGGATAGTAAAATAGAGATACCTGCTGTGCGTGCAATTCGTGTGCTTGACCCGACTGGCGCAGGCGATGCTTACAGGGGCGGGCTTATAAGCGGAATTGTAAGGGGAATGGGGCTTAGAGAGAGCGCTATACTTGGCAGCGTATGCGCCTCCTTTGCAGTTGAATGTTATGGGACACAGGAATATACTTTTACCAAGGATGAATTTCAAAAAAGACTGGATGAGGTTACTAGATAGTGTCCATCCAGAAAGAGGCAAATTCTGGATGGGGCTTTCAGCTGTCAGCGATCAGCTGTCAGCTAACTCTCTGATTTGAAAGTCTTTTGGTGAAAGCTGAACGCTGATGGCTGACCGCTTGAATACAAAAACGATAGTTTTTGGATGGACACTAGATAACAGTATATAACAGCAAATCTGGAGAAAGGAAAAATGACACAGACTAAGGAATGGGCAGAGGCAATTGGAATCAATACACAGGATATCTTACCCCCCTCGGAAGATATCAATGAGAGCTACTGGAGAACTGCAGGGGAGGTCGCCATTCGAATCCTGTTGCTTCATTCAATTGTGGCAGCCGGCTCAGGCATAGACAGA
The DNA here is from genome assembly GCA_012513605.1 of Desulfatiglans sp. Taxonomy (NCBI): domain Bacteria; kingdom Pseudomonadati; phylum Thermodesulfobacteriota; class Desulfobacteria; order Desulfatiglandales; family Desulfatiglandaceae; genus Desulfatiglans; species Desulfatiglans sp. Next base: position 124,692 of record JAAZBV010000156.1, read on the forward strand.
AGGACTATTACTTCATGGTTGCAGGATCAGAACCTGTGGGAGCATGCATCACCACATGAGCAGACAGTGCTTCTCTCCCCAAGGGTCTTCAGAGAGGACAGGTCCGCTTCACAGTGGCTTCAGGAGGCGCAATGGGCGCTGTTATGGACTATCAATAAGGTTGAAGCCCTCGGCCTTCCGACAAAAACATGTAACAGTATCAGGCTGGTTGATGAGATTATGCCTACCCTCGGCGGCAATATAGACCAGTTCATCTCCACCGCAGAATTCCGGCCTGCCCCGGAGATAAATGCGGAAAATGACCGAATCAGCAGGCTGTACCTGAACTACAATAAGGCAGCCGATAAAGGCGAGGCACCTGATGACCTTATCTACGGGGTGCTGGCAAACCGTTATCACGCCTTCAGGTGGCTTACAAGTGATGACCCATGGGATGATGTGAAAATGGACATCACAGAGTCATAAATATCGATAGAGAGATATCATGAGAATAAAAATGCTCGGAACAGGAGGGGCAATAAATGACGGGCTCCCATATAACTCATTCATTGTTGATAATACCCTTCTTGTTGAAACCCCGCCCGATATCATGAACAGCCTTTACAGGGAGGGTATAGAGAGAAGGGATATATCGACAATATATATATCTCATTTCCATGCAGACCACTGTTTCGGGCTTCCATTCCTTCTTTTAAAAAATTTTTTTGACGGGTATACAAATACAATAGATGTTTATGGATCTGAAGATATTAGGCAAAGGGTATTAGATTTGTGTGCTCTTGCCTTCGGGCCTGAAAGCAGGATGCTAAACTGGGTAAACACATATGTCAGGTGCCATGAGGTCAAAGAGGGTAAAGAGGTAACAGCCTGTTCAAAATACAGACTCATTCCCATAAGGATGTTTCATTCTGAAGAGACGTACGGTTTCAATCTGGATTCAGAAGGAAAAAGGCTTCTGTATATAGCTGACTCATACTGGGATATGAGCCTGCTTAGATACATGGATGATGTGGACACCATTCTGATAGACCTGAATGGCGAAAAATCCGACACTGTAAAGGTGCATATATCTGAGGATGACCTTGTAGAACATGCACTCCCTTACTTAAAAAACAGAGAGGTTATTTTTTACGGCACGCACCTCAAATTCAGCAAGGTATCATCAAACAAGAAGATAAGGTACCTTAAGCCTGGAGATGAGTTAATTATCTAAGTCACCCTGTTATCCAGCACCCGACGCACTGTTTCCGCCACGTTATATAAAGCAAGTGGCTTCATTATATATTTTGCAATGCCTGCTTCAGCCGCCCTCTGTTCATCAATAAGATCACTGTAACCGGTGCAGAGTATAACTGGGATATCGGCCCTTAATGCCTTTACCCTTCTGGTAAGGTCAAACCCTGTCATTTTGGGCATGGTCATGTCTGTAATAATAAGGTCAAACCTATTTGGATCATTCTCAAATACTTTGCAGGTCTCGACGGGGTCTGTCCCTGATGTTACTCTATATCCAAGCCTTTCAAAGAGGTAGGTGAGCAATGTTACGATACTCTTTTCATCATCTATAATGAGTATACTTTCACTTCCACCAAAAAGTGTGCCTGATGATTCATTTTCCTTTTCAGGCTGCTCATTAACAACCGGGAAAACTACCCTTATTGTTGTGCCTTTACCTGGGATGCTTTCAACGCGGATCTTTCCATTATGGACTGTCACTATACCATGCACAACAGCAAGCCCCATACCACTGCCCTCTCCCACCCCTTTTGTTGTAAAATAGGGGTCAAATATGCGCTCCATAATATCAGGCAGAATGCCATGCCCTGTATCCTTCACTATCAGCTCTGCGTACTCACCATTGGGAAGGTCATAATATTTTATCCTTTCCCTGTCCCTGGCGCCGAATCTTATGACTGAAATATCGAGTGCTCCTCCGGTTTCACGCATGGCATGTGCGGAGTTTGCGCAAAGGTTAAGCATCACCTGGCTTATCTGGGTTGAGTCGCCTATTATATTGTCATCAGACTCAGGGATATTTACGGATATTGATATTGTTGAAGGTATTGTGGCCCTGATCAGATTTATAGATTCCCTTATTACCCTGTTTATGCTTATGGGGCTAAACTCCTGATCGCTTTTACGGCTGAAGACAAGTATCTGCTCAACCATCTTTTTTGCCCTGAGACATGCGGTCTTTATCTCATCAATAAACTCTCCGACAGGCCCCCCTTCTGATATGGTGATCTGGGTAAGCTCCGCATTGCCAAGGATAATGCCAAGGATATTGTTAAAATCATGCGCAATGCCTCCGGCCAGCGTGCCGATTGATTCCATCTTCTGCGCCTGATATAGCCTAGATTCAAGGTTCTTGCTTTCGGTGATGTCATAAAAAGCGCCCTGAATAAAGCTCTTCTTTCCCTCTCCGGGGTTTATCCGGCAAATATCCCTTACCCACTTTACCTTGCCATCTTTGCGGCTTATCCTGTATTCATTATCTATAACCTGTACAGTGCCCTCCTTTAGATTATCAATATCAGCCATGACTTTCTTGATATCTTCAGGATGAATCAACTCTCTTAATGTCAGCTTCTTTTCAAGAATTTCCCAATCATCATAACCGGATATATCCTTCACATAACCGTGAATCATCATAAATTTAAGACTCTCCTGATCTGCCTGATAGGCAATGCCTACAAAGTTCTGCAAAAACTGACGATATTTTTCTTCGCTGTCCCATAAGGTACGATTAAGCGCCTCCAGTTCACCTGTATACTCATTGACCTTTCCTAAAAGTTCTGCAAGTTTCATATCAACAAGACGTATCTCACTGCTTACGACCCTGCAGCGGGATGAGACAGGCTCTATCTCCCTGATATTGCCCGCTGCCAGTGATTCAGCCAGAAACTGAAGTGGTTTAAGCAGGTACAGAAGGATCATCCATGATGCAAAAAGAAGCACTATTGTCCCGCAGGTGGCAGCTATAAAACTCTTTTTTACACTTTTCTCAAAATGCCTGAATGAATATTTACTGCAATGAAAACGGGCAATGCCAAGCAGCTCTTTTGTGTTAAGAGAAAAAAGGGGTATCTCAACATTGTAATAATCATCATCTGTGTTTTTAGTCTCAACATCCTGCCATCTGCTTATATCAAGCGAACCCTCTTGCACATCTTTTAAGACATCATAATCCATTATAAGCTCAATGCCTGAAACAAAAGGTGTGCCTGTAACAGAATCCCTGAGCAGAAATAGATCATCTATAGTGCTGATGATCTTTTCCTTGTTTATTTCTCCATCTGAGAGAGAGTTTGCAATAGCGTTGCTCTGGGTCTGTGCAAGTGCCTTGATATTTGACTCTATATCACTCTCTATATGAGGCATCATAAAATAGAGCCAGTAAAGTGCAATGGATATCTCAATCACAAATGCCAGCACCACAAACATAAGTGTGATCCGGCCCTTCAGGGAGGACGCATATTCAGAAAACTTATTGCCCATAGATAACCGATACCCTCATATAGAATTCTTTTATGTTTATTCCTGCCGACTTCATGGTTGATTTATTAATATAGGGCAGAACCCTGTCACTTATGTGCAGCCCTCCCAGAACACCCTTTTCAACATCCCCCTGAAAAGGTGAAAAGAGAATAACTCCCTTGTTTACTGAAAATCTGATTATCTCAAGCAGTTTTTCATCAAGGGGCTGCATTAAAAAGATGCCGGCAGGAGGATTATCCGCATATGCCCTCATAGTAAGGTCATTCGATATCTCAACACGGACTGGTATATTGCAGATTGTTTTAAGTTCGCCCAGTCTCTGCGACATGGAAATGGCCTGAGACCTTTTGTCAGTATAAACAAGAAGCAGGGTAATAGTTCCGTCACTGCCTCTCTTTTTTACAATGTCAAGGTCAGCAGCTATCAGGCTTGGGAAAAGGTCAATGCCTGCCCTCACCCCTAATTCATCCCTCTCTACTGAATATGCCCTTTCGCCCGTAATAACTATCAGGGCAAGGCTGATAAGGAGGAAATTCCAGGCCAGATATCTGGCATTCTTTATGTTAAAAAGTATCTTCATGAATATAACAGCAATTAGAATTCATATGTTATCTTTGTCCACCACTCTCTTCCCGGTCTTGGATAGTCATTAAAGTACAGATATTCCGGGGCTGCATAATACACATCTTCATTAAGGATATTTTTCATCCCGCACCTTAAGGTCAATCCCGGTGTTAAAAGGTTGTACAGGCTTACAGTAGCGTCAACAGTGTGATACCCCTTTAATTTTGCCCTTGTATCAGTTACTGCCCTGTTTCGTTTGCCAACATAGCTGTATTGAAGGTTAAAGGCCATGTCCCTGCCGGGTTCAAATATGACGCCCAGATCCCCAAGCCATTCAGCCACCTCAGGGATAGAGCCCCCTGTGATACTGTTATTTGAATGTGAATAGGAGATATTGCTGTCAAGCTTGAATCTTTCAAGAAATTTATACTCAACCTCCAGTTCAGCCCCTGAAATTTTAGTCGAGCCGGTATTTGAATATGTGCCCCCGCCTGCGCTAATCAGTTTATCAAGCTCCGAATAAAAATAGGTTAATCTCCCCATCGTAAGTTCATCACGATAGAGGTAGCTAAGTTCCATAGTATCGATCGTTTCCGGATCAATTGCGGGATTACCCACCAGATATGGGTTATTCTTTGAATAGAGCTGGTTAAAGGTCGGGGGGCAAAATGCCCTTGCATACTGGGTCTTTATAATATGGTTTTGTGTTACCCTCCAGACCGCTGCGATTCTTGGAGAGAGTTCTGAACCCACATCATCATAATGATCATACCTGAGCCCGCCAGTGATGGAAACCATATCATTAATCTTATATTCATCCTGAAGGGTAATATTGATGAGGGTCCTGTCCATCCCCTCCTCGATCCAGTTTTCAGTGCCTGTGAATCTTGAAACAGGGCTGATTGGCGCGCCTGTTGAGGGTATGTAATTTGTATCATGCCAGGCGCTGTCTATTTCAGTATTTGCAAAGGCTGCGCCAAATTTTACAGTATGCTTCTTCCAACCTGCATAGGTGAAATCAACCCCTGCATCAATTCTATCTTCCATATAAAATGGGGCTGCCGCCATCCCCTCTGTATAGATGCCGATAAAACCTGGAGGCTGCTGAAATGTAAGGGCTGAGCTGAATCTATGGTGGAAAAACCCCAGGTTATACTCAAACAGGAGATTTTCTATCATATAAATTTCCTGTTTTATCTGTCCTCCATAGTTCTTGAACCTGAAGGCAGTGCTGCTGTGAGGAGGTGGTAGAGATCCCAGAAACCCGTAATAATCCCCCTGGCCCTCATTCAGATAATATCCGGTAAGATTCAGGCCCTTAAAGGAAAACCCCATAATCGCATTGCTCACATCCCTTACTTCATTAACAGGCCCCGGTGCATTGGAGATATCCCCCATGCCCATTCCATACAATTGATCAGTACCTGAGATAACATCTGCGCCATCTGTATCAAAGGCAGCAAGATTAAGGCTGAAGTCTATTGCGCGTGCCTCATTGGAATATGAATATAATGCGCTCCCGTGATATGAGTCATAACGGCCAACCCCGCCGGTCACCTGTCGGCCTTTATTGAGTGTAATGATGTTGACAACGCCGGTGCTTGCAAATTCACCGTGAACAGCAGATCCAGGCCCCCTGATTATCTCGATCCTGTCGATCTGCTCCACGGGTATATCAAGCGCAGGGTATGCCTTGCCCCACAGGGCTGAATTCATGGATATGCCATTGAGCTGGATCTTCAGGTTGCCCGATGAAATGGTATTTCCTATGCCCCTTACAAGGACATCTCTCAAACCCATATTGTTTATGCTGATATCCATGCCGGGGACAAAGCTCATTGCCTCCCATACATTATGGATGCCGCGCACCTTCAGGTCTTCACCTCTCAAGACTGTTACCATGCCCGGCACAAAATCCACGTTGAGCTTGGTTTTAGTAGCTATCTCAGTATATTTGTCAATAAACTGTATAAGGCGGGTGAACTCCTCTTCATCCTCATCTGACTGGGGCTGACTGCTCTCTTCTTTTGGGATGACCTGCTCTGATGTCGCTGATAAGATGGGTGAAATAAGAAGAACCAGGATCAGAATTAATAAGGCCGCAAGAGGGCTGCATGCAATTTTTTTCATGATAATTCCTCCCTACTGCCTGACTTAAGTGCTAAATAAATCAGGATATGCTGTAAAAGCTAAATATTCTGCCCTTTAAATACCATGGCAGAGTTTAACTTTGTTAAAATACGGAATACAATCTGAAAAATTATAATATCTAATCGGCCTTAAAATCAATTTTCATAAGAATATTTAGAGGTTAATACCATATAAATTTAGAATATTCAAATATGAAGAAAAAGGCTGACCCTGATGGTTTCTTAAAAAAGCTTAATCTCACACAAAGACACAAAGGTAACTACTTAGTGTCCATCCAAAAACTTTTTTTTTGTATTCAAGCGGTCAGCCATCAGCGTTCAGCTTTCAGCAAAAAACTTTCAAATCAGAGAGTTAGCTGACAGCTGAAAGCCCCTTCCAGAATTTGCCTCTTTCTGGATGGACACTACTTAAATTAAAACTGTTTTTCTTGGTGTTCTTTGCGGTTTTGCGTGATAACTCACCTTTTTACAGCGTTGTCTTATCCTGATGTTTTTATTTATCAGGATAAGACTTTATATTAAAGCAGTTTTCTGAATGGGTTATTAAATGGCTCTGGCTTTCTCTTTTCAGGGGGTCTTCTGAAATTCACGTTTGGCGCTGTTCTTTTTGGCGCTGGAGCAGACTCAGCCGCAGGCTCCGGGTTTTCCTTCATGGAAAGGGATATCCTGTTACGCGCAAGATCAACCTCCAGCACAGTCACCTTTACCTTCTGGTTTACCTTTGCAACGCTATGAGGGTCCTTTACAAAATGGTCAGCAAGGTGACTCACATGGACAAGACCATCCTGGTGAACACCTATATCAACAAATGCGCCAAAGGCGGTTACATTAGTGATGACCCCGGGGAGCCTCATGCCGGGTTTTACATCCTCTATCTTTTCAACGCCGTCTGTAAACTTGAACTGCTCAAACTGTTTTCTGGGATCACGGCCAGGTTTTTTAAGCTCGTCCATGATATCCGTGAGTGTCGGCATACCGATGGTATCGGTAACATACCTGGCAAGGTCTATCCTCTTTCTTATATCCTCCTTACCCATGAGTTCATTAATAGAGCAGTCCATGTCAACAGCCATCTTTTCAACAATATGGTATGTCTCCGGGTGCACCGCGCTTGAATCAAGGGGGTTAGCGGCGCCCCTTATCCTTAAGAAACCCGCTGCCTGTTCAAATGCCTTTGGCCCTAATCTTGGTATATTTTTCAGCGCCTCACGGCTTGAAAGCGCCCCGTTTTCATTCCTGTATTTTATAATATTTTTGGCAAGCTGTGGCCCAAGTCCTGATACATATGCAAGAAGCTGCTCGCTTGCTGTATTCACCTCAACACCAACCCTGTTAACACAGCTTATCACCACATCATCAAGCCCCTCCTTGAGTGACTGCTGGTTTACATCATGCTGGTACTGCCCTACACCTATTGACTTTGGATCGATTTTTACAAGCTCGGCAAGGGGGTCCATGAGCCTTCGGCCTATTGATACGGCCCCCCTGTATGATATATCAAGGTCAGGGAACTCCTGCCTTGCAACATCTGATGCAGAATAGACTGATGCACCGCTCTCATTAACCATAGAGATTATGATATCTCCCGGAAGACCTAAGCCCCTTACAAATGTCTCAGTCTCTCTCCCTGCCGTGCCATTACCAATAGCGATGGCCTCAACATTATATTTTACACAGAGCACCCTGATTGTATTTTCTGCGCTCCTTATGGCCTCAGCAGAACCGGATGGGTAAATGGTCTCCTGGTAAAGGAGCTTTCCCTGTGCATCAAGGCAGACCACCTTGCACCCTGTCCTTATGCCGGGGTCTATGGCCATTACCCTCTTCTGACCCAGAAAAGGCGCAAGCAAGAGTTCCCTGAGGTTGTTTGAAAAAACAGATATGGCCGTATCATCCGCCCTCTTCTTGGTCTCAAGCCTTACCTCCGTCTCCATGGACATGGAAAGTAACCGCTTGTAACAGTCATTAACCGCCTCAAGCACCTGTGCTGATGCAGGGGATTCACCCTTAACAAAAAGCCTCTCAAGAATTTTAACGGCATCATCCTGTGGAGGGGTAACCTTCATGGTGATAAAGCCCTCCTTTTCACCACGCCTCATGGCCAGCACCCTGTGGGATGGTGCGCTTGTTACAGGCTCAGACCATTCAAAGTAGTCCTTGAACTTGGCCCCCTCTGTCTCCTTTCCCTTTATAAGAGAGGTCTGGAACATGCTCTTTTCCATAAAGAAACCCCTCATGGCCTCCCTTGCTGCCTGATCCTCGTTTATCTTTTCAGCGATAATATCCCTTGCACCGCTAAGGGCATCGTCTGCTGACCCTACGCCCTTTTCAGCATCAATAAATTTTGCGGCCTCGGCTATGGGGTCTGTTTCAGCAAGCTGCGCCCAGATAATATCAGCAAGTGGTTCAAGCCCCTTTTCCTTGGCTATTATCGCCCTTGTCCTCTTCTTTGGCCTGAATGGCAGATATATATCCTCAAGCTCAGACATGGTCTGGGCATTTATTATTTTATTATTGAGTTCTTCAGTTAAAAGCTCCCGCTCCTTTAATGATTCAAGTATGCTCTCCCTGCGTTTATCAAGCTCCTTAAGCTGTTCAAGCCTGTCCCTGATATTAATAATCGCCACTTCATCAAGTGTGCCTGTTGCCTCCTTCCTGTACCTGGCAATAAAGGGCACAGTGGCCCCATCCTCAAGGAGCCTTGCAACCGCATCTACCTGTATTTGTTTAAGACCAAGTTCCTCCGCAATCTTCAACTCATGTTCAATACTCATTCATTCCCCTTTTAATAAGAACTATATTTATCACATTCAGCAAAATTAAGATTAAGAATTGGCTGACAGCTGATAGCTGACAGCTGAAAGCTCCATCCGGAATTTGTTTCTTTCCGGATGGGACTATTTAAGAATCATATTCAATTGTCTTTTTAAAGATTATCTTCGGGTGCTCCTTCATTGCCCTTTCAAGGTGCCACTCGCTCTGGGCAAGGTATGTAAGCTGACCCTCTGCATTAAATGCAAGGTTACGCGCGTTTGCCTGTTCAAACTCCTTCATGATCTTAGGGTCTTCAGCGCTGACCCATCTTGCGGTAATATATCTGGATGGTTCAAATACTGTCTCTGCTCCATACTCGGTTAATAACCTTGAGGCAGTCACCTCAAACTGGAGCACACCAACAGCGCCTAATATATACTCACTGCTGTTTATCGGCCTGAAGACCTGGATTGCACCCTCCTCTGCAAGTTGAAGCAACCCTTTAGCAAGCTGTTTTGTCTTAAGCGGATTCTTGATCCTGATTAGTTTAAAATGCTGTGGCGCAAAACTCGGTATGCCTTTAAACCTGAGGGGTTCCTTTTCAGTGAAGGTGTCTCCGATCTTTATGGTGCCGTGGTTGTGTATGCCTATGATGTCTCCCGGATATGCCTCCTCTACATTTTCCCTGTCCTGGGCCATGAGTACTGTGGCATTTCCAAGGGATATCTCACGTCCTATCCTGTGGTGCATAACCTTCATCCCCTTTGTAAATCTGCCTGAGCATATCCTTAAAAAGGCTATCCTGTCACGGTGTGCAGGGTCCATGTTTGCCTGTATCTTGAAAACAAACCCGGAGAACTCCTCTTCATATGGCGAGACCTCCCTTGTGGTGGTCATGCGTGGATATGGGGCAGGCGCCATCTCTATAAAGGCATTAAGCAGTTCCCTTACACCAAAATTATTGATAGCACTCCCGAAAAAGACAGGTGTCTGAGAACCTGTAAGGTAATGTTCAAGCTCAAATGGATTGGCTGCACCCTCTAATAGCTCCACATCCGCCCTGAGCTCTCTTGCCTGGCTGCCAAGCAGGTCATCAAGCCTCTTATCACCAAGATCCTTTATAGTTATACCATCTGTGAGTCTTGTTACACCGCCCGGTGTAAAAAGATGAAGCTCCTTTTTATAGAGGTTATACACACCCCTGAATGATTTACCCATGCCAATTGGCCATGAAAGCGGGGTGCACTCCACCTGGAGCTTTTCTTCAATATCGGCCATTATATCAATGGGGTACATGCCCTCCCTGTCCAGCTTGTTTATAAAGGTCATGATAGGGGTATTGCGCATACGGCACACCTCCATGAGCTTTTCGGTCTGTGTCTCAACCGCCTTTGCACTGTCTATCACCATCATGGCGCTGTCAACAGCGGTAAGCACCCTGTATGTATCCTCAGAAAAGTCCTGGTGACCGGGTGTATCGAGCAGGTTGATCTCATAATCCATATAATTGAACTTCATTGCGGATGCAGTAACAGAGATACCTCTCTCCTGTTCTATGGCCATCCAGTCGCTCGTGGCATGACGCGCCGCCTTTCTGGCCTTGACCGCACCTGCCTGTTGTATTGCACCCCCGAATAAAAGGAGCTTTTCAGTCAATGTGGTTTTACCGGCATCCGGGTGGCTGATAATCCCGAAATTACGCCTGCGGTCAACCTCTTTCATATGCTGTTTATTCAATAGATATTCCTCTGTATTTCATTATATAAAAAACCGGGGCCAAAGGGCACCGGTTTTTAAAAGCCGGGCTATTATATTCATATTAATAAAAAGGTCAATGGCAGGATTAGTTCCTGGGAAATATAACAGGGTAATAATTTTGGGAGAGTGTGAAACATTTTCCCATGGGATAGTTTTATCGTAGTCCTCTGAATCAAAAGCCTCTAATTACTCTCCAGCTGCGCGCGTCTAAAACCCAGATCATTCCTCATACCCTCCTCTCAGGCGGCGCAGTATTTCAAGACCGTTTTTGTTTACCTTTTTCCTTCCCCTCAAATTTTTGACTGAATCAAAAATACGTTTTTTCCCTTACTCTACCTTCCAGTCCAAAAACCTTTTTTCAAATTGATCCGGCGTAACAAGGACAGCCCTAACCTATGGTCCATCTGAACACAAACTTGACAATATTGATTGCATTGAATACATTGATATCATCGGTTAATTCATGGAGGTTTAAGTCTATGGCAAGTTTAACAATTCGAAATATTGATGATTCTCTTAAAGCTACTCTCAGAATGAGTGCAGCCTTAAATAAAAGGTCGATGGAGGAAGAAGCCAGACAAATCCTTAAGCGTTATTTATTGCATCAAAAATGTTCCACTGGCATTGGCACTCGTATTTCAAAGCTTTTTTCAGAAATTGGTGGTGTAGAGTTGCCCCAGGTATCTCGTTCATTGCCGCGCCAATCTTCCATTTTATCGAATGATTAATAATGATGTTGCTGCTTGATACAAATGTTCTCTCTGAGCTGATGCGCCCTAATCCGAATGAAGGTGTTGTCCATTGGCTGGATGCACAACCGGATGATGAGGTCTGGATCAGCGCTGTCACAGTGGGTGAAATTCGGTTGGGTATTGAACTACTACCGGAGGGTCGTCGTAAACAAATTCTAACAAAAATTGCAGATCAAATGTTTAAACAAGAATTTTCTGAAAGATGTCTTCCCTTTGATTTTGAAGCTGCTGGTGAATTTGCAAAAATTATCGCATCGCGAAAACATAAAGGAAAACCAATTACAGTTGAAGATGCACAGATTGCAGCAATTGCCATAACGGCAGATATCACCTTAGCAACCCGGAACATTAAGGATTTCTCAGATATTGAAGGCTTGGAACTGGTCAATCCGTGGGAAGCTGATATCCCCTGATCATTTATTTAAAGAGTTATGCCCCTGATGACAATAGTAAAACCCTGGCTAAAGATGGAATGTCTAAGCTGCCTCTTATTGCCGAAAATGATGACCACTGTTAATAAAATGAATCTGATTTTTTCTTCAACCATCCCATAAAAAAGCTAGGTTATTAAAGATAATAACCTTTAACCCCCTTGGTATTACAAGCTCTTCGATGTTTTTTAAATATTGAAGGACGTTTTTTCTTCACATAATGGGAGGATCGAATACGTCCCCTTTTTCTTCATTCATATTAATAAAAAGGTCAATGGGAGGATGGAATAAAGGGAAATAAGTATATTGGTGTCGAATTTGACTGAATGTCAATGTCTTAAATATGCAGTTGATTTTGAAGGTCTGATAATCAACGCATCTTTATTGCGATTTTCCAGACCTATATTATTTATGTTGAATCATTATTTATCCTGATTGTATAATGGTTAACACAAACTAAAGAAGTGCCGGACAGCACATAGGTAGACTGGGAAATCTGAATTAATAAAATATGAAAATATATTTAGACAATTGCTGTTTTAATCGACCATTTGATGATCAATCTCAACTCAGAGTGAGGCTTGAGTCAGAGGCAAAATTGAAAATCCAAGAAGAAATTCGGATTGGTAATATGGAGTTGATTTGGTCATATATATTGGATTATGAAAACAATAAAAATCCCTTTATTGAGCGAAGACATAGAATATCAGAATGGAAAAAATATACCATTGAAGATGTAGATGAAAATCATGAACTAAAAAGTATAGCTACTTCATTAAATAAAAAAGGTTTTCATAAAATAGATTCATTACATCTGGCTTGTGCAATCTTTTCCAAATGTAAATATTTCATAACAACTGATGACCAGATCCTAAAATTATCAGTTATTGAAAAAGAGATAAAAATAGTTGATCCGATCGGGTTCATAAAGGAGGTATTATCGTGATTACTGATACTGAGATCAGATTAAAAGGAATAAAAATACTGGCAAAATATCTTGGAGATGTTGAAGCCGAACGATTCATTGCCTTGATACAGAGAGAACCATTTGATTATACTAAATGGAGACAGGACTTGGATGAGGAATTTTCAATAGAAGAAATCAGCAATAAAGCAATGAAATTAAGGATGAAAAACACAGCCCAAAATGGAGATAAAGGCCTGGCATAATAGGTATACCTGGAAAAAGCTTTAACAATATAATTGAATTAACCCCCTTTCCAGCAATTACCCAAAAAATAAAAGGCAGTTAAGATAAAAACCTTAACTGCCTTTGCATTACTGGCTATCTGCCTTACTATTTCACAATGAATATCTGATATTGATCTTTTTTCCTCAAAACCCACAATTGCAGTTTTTTATAAACTGTCAATTACATAGGTTTGAAACCTAAATTTGTCTTAAATGAAGTTAATATAATGAAATAAAGTAAAATCACTCACCATATAATACCTGGGCACGAAAATCCCTGCCTATAGCCTGTCCAAGGTCTCGCATGAGCGGGTACCCTTCAGGCGGACAGAGCCCCCTGGGGGTTTTAACAGAAAGCCTTCGTTCCACCTTGATTGCCTGCCCATCCTGTTTGTAGGTTGCAGTATAACTGCCATACTGATTCTGTACTGAAACATCCTTTGGCAGCTGCATAACCTTTATCTTTTCCGGTAATGCCACTGTTGTAATCTCAACCTTTCCATACCCGCTATGGTAGCTTGGATATTTCATTTCCGGCTGATTGGTCCCAAATGAAAGGACAACAGCTGGAGATGGATTGGGGATACCGGCAGGTATCATAAATGCACCAGGGCCTGGAATAGTCATCACATTCTGAAGTGTATATGAGGTTTCAACCTTCATTTTATCAGTAAGTTTACGCGGATCACTGCCAGTTATTGTCCCTTCACCCTGCTGCCCGGACCTTGTCAGAAAGGCATTTGCGGCCATTGCCTCCTGGCCTGGAGGTATTGAGGCCTTGTAGCTGCGCAGGACATATTCCATCCCACCATTTGCAGTAACCACTGATTGCCCTTTTGCTGTGCCGTCATCATTTATCGTAATGGTAGTGATGGTTTCCATATTTGATATTTCAGGAGAGGGCTCCGGAAGCATCTTTATCCCCGCACCCTTTTCAAGCCCGCGTGTAACCAGGGCATACTTGCTGTATTCATTTGTCGGCAGTATACCAAAAGGAGCAATTTCTGCGGTAGGATCGATAAACAAATCAAAATCTGGCAGATAGGTGATTACATGGTTATAGACTCCAAGGGGCAGTGCCACGTCCGGCTGCCAGTACACATCCCCGGAATTAATAAGCACCGGCGCTGATTTTATACCTTTGGCAGAAAGTAATGCATTTAGCAGAACAACCTTGTCTTTACAGTCACCATACTGGGTCTCTATAATGGCATCGGCATCACGCGGTACAATACCCCCTACCTCAAAACTGAGGGCCACGTACCTGATATTCCCTGTTACCCATTGGTACAGAGCGGCTGCCTGATCACGAGGGCTAACTATACCGCCTGTGATCTTGTCTGCAAGTTTTTGGACCTCATCTGTTACCTTTTCCTTGTCTGCTGCACGCTTGAGATATGCCTCGGCGACCTGATTAAAGTCAGCAAAGGATGTCACTGCCAGACGCGGGCAGTAGTTTGTCTCACTGATAGCTCCCGACTCAGGGGTTTTGGCTTTCTGGTCTTTTACTGTCCAGACATATTTGGATTTACCTGGTATATCTGACTGAACCTGTCCACCTGCAACATCAATGGCCTGGATATACATTTTCATTGTTTCAGGTGCAACCAGTGTTATTTTAATTGAATCTATATCAACGCTCATAGGGAAGGTTTCAAACATTGAGAAATGGTTTTCAAACAGAGGCTTTATCTGTTTGTGTAAGAAATGATACCCCTTGCTTGCGCCCACAGATATCTGCGGAAACACAATCGCCTTCACCTTGATATCACCAAATGCAGGGGCTGATGTGCTGATTGGACTCTGCTGTGTGATTATCATATCAGCCGGAACAGGTATCTTTTCTCCCTGAGCTGTTAAGGTGTAGGCATCAAGCACTTCAAGGGACTGAAGGCTCTCACTGTAAGCAAGATATGACTGCGCCTGTGACTGGACTGCCTGATCAATATTAATCCGGATTTCACTGATTATATCCATGGTATATGTACCGTCTGCATTTACCTCATAAGTCACATCCATTTTGCTAATCGTGAGTGGTGATTTGTATTCCGGGGCCGCCATCTGTGCGGTTACTGTTCCGGTCGTGATAAGAATGAAAAATACAACTGATAAAAATGAACCAAGTCTCATAATACTTTCTCCTTTTATTTATATAATCTATTACTGTCCTTATTTATCAAAATCCGGCACTATAAATTCCAATGATTTTTCACAAAATTCCTTCCATTTGGGTGTTATATCATCAAAAATAATATTTTGTTCTTTGTATATATCATCTGTTACAACATAGTTTTCCTGGAGATAAACAATCGATTCATCTGTGAGTACCCTTATTTCCTCAACCTCTATTCCATCAATTTCCTTTTTTTCTTTACGAGTATTCTGTGTATTTTCCTTCCAGCTACGATATTTTCTCATGTCTCTCAAATGGTATGCCTTGCAATATTTTCCCATAACTTTAATCATATTGTTTTCTCCTTCAAAAATATATGAACAGAATTAATTTAATTCTGTTCATAATTATCCAAACAGTTCTAAGAGTATAAAATTACTGGACTTCAAATTGTTTTGAACTGTTGATTGTCATAGTTACACCACCAAAAGGATTTATTTCAATGACTCCTGTCACACTAACATTTTTTCCATTATAAAGATCAGGTGGAAACTGATCCTTTATTGTATCTTGAATAGCAAGAGGAAATGCTCCGGGAGTTTCCGGGGGTTTCCCGATGGAAATAGTTGTTACCTCAAAATCAGGATATTCTTTTACTCCTTCTACTTTACCAAAAACAGTAGCCTGCCTTCCAATATAATTTTCAGCCTCTGAATAATATATTTTAACCAGTTCATCAGGATTGCCAGTCTCCATATTCTTCTGAATATTTTGCTTTGAATAATTAGTTTGAGGTGTAACAGATATTTCCGATGTTTTAATTTCGGCCTTATTCAGTGTTTTTTTTGCACAGATTTGTGTTAAAGAGGTTCCAAAACCATCATATCGATTTACTGAATAATGCATCAATCCCTCTTTATCCTGAAAGTCTTTCAGCTCATCAAGCGTCCAGGTCCCGGATGTACTTGTGATACTCCAACATAAATCCATCAATACACTCGACAGATCATCAGCAGATGGAGCAGATGGTTTTATATACTCTTGAATTACATAATATCCATTTTGCTTTAAAGCTTTTGCTATTTTTTTAGAAACCAAATGATTCTCTTCTGACTTGAAATGGTGCAATAGACTTGAAACAAATATAAGATCATATTTATTCTCTCCAAAATCATCTACTAAAGCATTTCCAGCTTGGAATTTTATACGATCTTCCATATTATGCTTCTTTAATATTGATTTTGTAAATTCTTCAACTTGAGGAAGGTCAACTATCGTTGCTTTTAGAGTCGGGTATCTTTTGCATAGTTCAATAGAATAGAGTCCATGAGAACCTCCAATATCAAGCATTTCAGAAGGGTTTTCAGGAATTGGTGTAATTTTTGGGCAAATGTTGGATGTATATATTGCATGATTTTCCATAGCAATTTGATAATTACTCCATTCTTCATCAGACATTGTGTTGTGTAAATCAATTCCTTGACCTGTACGCAAATATTCTTTTAAATGAGCCATATTATTGCCCATAATTTCATAAAATCTGGCAAACTTATAATAACTAAACGGGCTATCTTTTAAGCACCATACTCTTGCCATCTTGGTTAATGAATATTTATCGTTTTCAATTTTAAAATAATCTAAAACAGCTAAAATAACCATAATTCTTTTCAATGCATCAATATTTAATCCTGTTTTTTCAGCGATTTGATCAATTGTAACCGGAGAGTCTTTTGCAGCTTCGAATATGTCTAATTGTAAAGAATTTAATACAACTTTACTGAATATATTAAATGTATATCCATGTATTGATGGAAAATTTATTAAGTTACTTTTAAAAGCCAATTGTTCTGATTCATTTTCTGCAGTCACATATTTCATAATCCTCTCCATATTTTATTATTAATTAAAGATTAACTGATTGGGGCAGCCAGATTTACGGTAAGCAATTCCTTATTTATAAGCTCAATAACCTGAGCTTGATGAGTATTAATAAACAAATGTTTTCCTGTAATCATTTTTAAACAAAAGCCTTGGTTGGTATGTCTGTTCCATGCTTCAGCATCCTCTCTGCTTGCACGCTTGTCAAATTCACCATATAATACAGTCATACCGCTACTTAATGGTTCCTCATCAATATATTCCATTGTATTGAGCATCTCTATATCTGCCCGAAGAATTGGTAGAACTATTTCCAGTATTTCTTTATTCTGGAGCACTTCTTCCGCCATACCTCCAAGCTTAATCAATTTATCAATAAATTCTTTATCTTCCATCTTGTAGTGAAGGGCATCATGGATTGGCTCTGTTAGATGAGGCGCCCGCGCTCCTGAAATAAACATATGAATTGGACAGGGGAGATCATATTTACGTAAATGACGAGTAAGATAAAAACTTATATGAGCCCCCAGGCTGTGTCCAAAAAAAATAAATGTTTTATCCAAAAATGGAAGAATAGCTGGCGCAAGGTCTTCAACCAGCTTCGGAATCCTTCTATAAGGAGGTTCATTGAACCTGATCTCACGGCCAGGCATCTTAATAATGCAAACTTCAATATCGTTTGAAATGCTATGAGGCCAGTTTAAAAAAACAGAAGCCCCTCCGCCTGCATAAGAAAAACAAAACATACGTATTTTAGCATCCGGTTGTTTTTTCGGGCAGGTTATCCACTTAGTACTGTACAAATATCAACTCCTCTTAATAGTTAAAATATCAACCAGTAACAAATTGCTCATCAAATAAAGCTTTTCCATTCAATGCTGCGGCTAAAAGTGTTTTTGTATATGGTTCCTTCGGTTTTTCAAAAATCTGTTTTACAGGACCTTGTTCCACAACCTCACCCTGGCACATTACCAGTACATAGTGGCTCAATGCTCGTATAACTTTCAAATCATGACTTATGAACATGTAGGCAATCCTATATTTTCTCTGGATATCCCTAAAAAGTTCTATCATTTGCGCCTGAACCAGACTGTCCAGGGATGATGTCGGTTCATCAAAGACTATAAATTTTGGTTTAAGCACCAATGCCCGCGCAATTGCTATCCTTTGTCTTTGCCCTCCTGAAAATTCATGGGGTAACCTGTCCAGCATATCTTTCTCAAGTCCAACTTCAATCAATGTTTTAACTATTAATTCATTCCTTTCCTGGGTTTGCATGTGAGGTTGATGCACCCTTAAACCTTCATCTATAATATTTCTAACTGTCATTCTTGGGTTAAATGCACCATATGGGTCCTGAAATACAATCTGGATTTTACTTCTCAATCGCCTCATATTCTCTTCTTTTAACAGATGTATCTCTTTCCCCATAAAAACCGCTTTGCCTTCAAATCGTTCCAATCGCAGGATAGCCATACCAAGTGATGTTTTTCCGGAACCTGATTCTCCGACGACTCCCAATGTCTGACCTTCAAATATTACAGAGGACACATCTTTTACCGCTTGGATACAGTTGACTGTTCTTTTCATTAAACCTTTTTTAATGGGGTATTTTACCGATATATTATCGAACCTGACCATTTCCAGTGCCTTGGGATCAAGAGCTGTCGGTTCTCCTTTGGGGACAGCATCAATTAATTGTTTTGTATATATGTGCCAGGGTTTTAAAAATATTTTTTCGATTGTGCCCTCTTCAACAATTTCACCATATCTCATCACTGCGACCCTGTCCGCTATCTTCTCAACAATACTTAAGTTATGCGTGATAAGTAAAATTGCCATCTGTGTGCGGATTTGAATCTCTTTAAGAAGTTCAAGAATCTGCGTCTGAATTGTGACATCAAGAGATGTAGTCGGCTCATCAGCAATCAACAGATCAGGACTATTAGCCAGTGCCATGGCAATCATAACACGTTGACGTTCTCCTCCTGAAAGGTTATGTGGATAAGCATTCAGCCTAGATTCACCTTCCGGAAATCCTGCTATATTTAACAATTCAATTATCCTGGTTCTTTTTTCTTTTTTGGATAATGGGTGATGTTGAGTGATCATTTCACCTATTTGTTTTTGAACGGTATGCAATGGGTTCAGTGAGACCATTGGTTCCTGAAAAATCATTGAGATGCGTTTACCCCTGATACCGCGTAATATTGTTTCAGGTTGTTTGAGTAGCTCCATGCCATCGAAGGCTATAGAACCTTCCAGCTTAACAACATTACCAGGTAGCAGTTGAGGTATAGACAATCCTGTTACAGTCTTACCAGAACCAGATTCTCCTACCAGGGCAAGAATTTCTCCTTTATGGATGCTCAGGTTTGCTTCTTTAACCGCCTCTACAATACCATTGCCGGATGAGAAAGAGACTGTCAGTTTTTTAATAGTTAATAGTTGTGATGATGTCATATCTTTTTAGGGTCAAATGCGTCTCTGAATGCTTCACCAATGAATATGATCAGGACAAGAGTTATTGAAACGGAAAAAAAGCCCACAATACCAAGCCATGGCGCCTGTATATTTGCTCTCCCCTGGGATAATAGTTCGCCAAGAGATGCAGATCCTGCTGGCAGACCGAAACCAAGAAAATCCAGGATTATCAACATTGTGACTGCACCGCTGAAAGTAAAGGGAATAAAGGTCATTGCTGCAACCATTGCGTTTGGCAATACATGCTTTAAAAGGATATTATATCTTTTTACTCCCAGTGCCCGCGCCGACTTAATAAAATCAAAATTTCTTATCCTGAGTACCTCTGCCCTTACCACATTTGATAATCCTGCCCATGAAAAAACCAGCAGTACACATATCAGTATCCAGAATCCCGGATTAATAATGCTAAAGATGACGATTAACAGAAAAAACAATGGCAGCCCGTTCCATATCTCTAATAAACGCTGAAAAATAAGATCTACCAGCCCCCCCAAATAGCCCTGAACAGCCCCGGTTATTATTCCTATAATGGATGAAAAAATCGTTAATATTAAAGAGAAAATTATTGTTGTTCTGAAGCCATAAATCAAACGGGCAAATACATCCCTGGCCTGATTGTCTGTGCCCAGAGGGTTTTCAATGGATGGCGGTGATGGAACAGGCATTCCTGGTATTTTATTAATAGTTCTGTAGCCATATTTGAAAGGCGGCCAGATCATCCACCCATTGGAAATTATCTCTTCAATAATAAAGGGGTCCCTGTAATTCGTTTTAGCAAGAAAACCACCAAATACCGATTCAGGATAATCAACAAATACAGGGAAATATATTTGTTTTTTATATCTCACAATCAGAGGCTTATCATTTGAAATAAATTCTGCAGGCAGTGTGAAAATTAGAAGAAACAGGAATATCAACAGACTATAATAGCCACGTTTGTTTGCCTTGAACTTTTTCAGGCGTCTCCGGTTTACATCTGATGATTTTAATCTTAAAAAATTATAGGACATTGTAACCTTTTGAGTGTAAGTTCCTGTAATCAGATAAAGTCGCTAAGAAAAACAAAAATTATTATTTGATAAAAATAAAAAGCTTTTCTCCGTGAACTCTGCCTGTCCCGCCATAGCTTTAGCGGAGGCGGATGTTCTCCGTGGTAAATCATACGCCTCTGCTTTCAAAATCTATTCTGGGGTCAATCACTGTGTACAAAATATCACTGACCAGCTTCATCAATAATCCCATAAGTGTATATATGTAAAGAGTGGCGAAAATAATCGGATAATCTCTCTCCAATACTGCCTGAAAACCCATCAATCCTAAACCATCCAGAGAGAAGATAACCTCAATCAGCATAGAACCTGTAAATATGGCAGTGATAAATGCCATAGGAAAGCTGGATATCACGATCAACATGGCATTTCTGAAAACATGCTTATATAAAACCCCATTTTCGGTCAGTCCCTTTGAACGTGCTGTTACCACATATAATTTATGAATTTCATCCATAAAGAAGTTTTTGGTAAGCATTGTCATGGTGGCAAAACCCGGAAGCGTAATACATATAACTGGTAATGTGATATGCCATATATAGTCAAGTATTTTAGCAGTACTGCTCAACTCATCCCAGTTATTTGAAATAAGTCCCCTTACAGGAAATATATGGAAATATGAACCTCCTGCAAAAAACACAATTAGTAATACAGCCAGAATAAATCCCGGTATAGCATAAAACACATTCACCATAAAACTTGACCAGGCATCAAATGGGGTGCCATCCTTAACTGCCTTACGAATCCCAAGGGGAATGGAGATCAAATACATAATGAAGGTGCTCCAGAGCCCAAGACTTAAGGATACTGGCAGTTTTTCTTTAATGATATTAAGAACAGTCTCGTTACGGTAATAACTCTTGCCAAAATCAAAACAAAGATAATCCCATACCATATTTATAAATCGTTCATGGGCTGGTTTATCAAACCCGAACTGTATTTCCAGTTCTTTAATAATGGCAGGGTTCAGGGCTTCTGATCCTCTGTAAACCCCTTTTGCGCCCCCGGATTGAACCGCGGTCTTGTTTCCATCTGCACTTTTACCGGATGTTCTCATTATTGGATCAGATGCCCCGAACGAGTATTTTGCTATTATTCGCTCCACCGGGCCACCGGGTGCAAACTGAATAATGAAAAAATTTATTACCAGTATACCAAACAGGGTCGGTATTATGAGTAATAACCTGCGTATAATGTAGGAAGTCATTATGGATTCCTGATACTGGATACTGGATACTGGATGCTGGATACTGGATGCTGGATTAAGTATGATTAGAAACAGCTATTTTAATCCTCTATACTTTTTCACCGCCGCATCCTTTACAGGATCAACCCACCATGTATCGGAAGGGGAATATGCCTCCCATTTGGGCTGAGTTTCAGGTATCCCGAACCTGTCCCAATAGGCCATTAGTTGTTTATTCCAGAAATACATGTTTATTGAGTAATAATTCCATAAAAGCACTCTGTCCAGTGCCCTGCATGCGGCTACTTTATCGTCTCTGGTCTTTGCATTTACTACTTGTTCAATAAGATCATCAACAATGGAATTTTTAATATACTGCGAGTTTGAACTCGCATTGGCATCTGCTGTCTTTGATCCCCAGTTCTGCTTTAGTTCCGCCCCTGGAGAAAGAGAATGAGGATAAAGACCATTTGATATCATATCCCAGTCATAACTGAAGTTTCTTGGCCAGAAGGTTGTGGAATCAACAATGTCCAGTCTGGCATCAATACCTAATAACTTCAGGTTTTCGACAAATGGTGCGAATAAGGGTTCATCGGATGGATCCTGCAACATAAAATCTATCATAAATGGTTTCCCATCTCTTACCAGTTTACCTTCTATATTTTCCCAGCCAGCCTCCTTAAGTAGTTTCGAGGCCTTACGTAAATTATTACGAAGACCTTCCTGTGTACCCTGAGTGCTGGGGGGTACAAATTCCTGAGTAAAAACCCTTGGGTCTAATTTATCACGATATGGTTCAAGTAACGCGAGTTCTTTGCCTTCAGGAACACCTCTGTGTGCCAGCTCTGTGTTGGCAAAATAGCTTGTATTACGCTCATACATACCATGAAATATATTCTTGTTTGTCCATTCCCAGTCAAAGGCATAAGCAAGAGCCTCTCTTGTTTTTTGGTCTTTAAACTGCGGCCTTCGGCCATTCATACCTATAGCAAAAAACCAGACAGGACCATTTAATTTATCTTCCCTCTTTTTGATAAAACTTTTTTTTACCGCATCATTGTTATATCCTTTTTTCCATTGCGCCGGTTTAAATTCATTACGTATATCAATGTTACCTCCCATAAAGGCCTCATAAGCAACATTGGTATCACGATAAACATCCATACGAACAAAATCAAAATTATTCCGGCCTGCATTTACAGGAAGATCCTTCCCCCAATAGTTTTCATCCCTTTTCATTATAAGGGTATTACCAACATCGACTTTATAAAAGACATATGGAGTACTTTGAACATTCATCTCGATGGTCGGTTGGGAAAAATCTCTATTTATCCAGTAATGTTTCGGGATTACAGGCAATCTTGTTGCTATCTTATATACATTATTACGATCACCCGGTTTGAGAAATATAAATTTAACAGTATCCTTTCCAGTCTTTTCAACTTTTTCTATGTCAGCTACCAGACTTTTATATGTTGGAGATGCCTTGTCTCGCATTGTCTCATAGGAATAAATTACATCTTCAACAGTTATTGGTTTTCCATCGTTCCATCGGGCAATATCTCTGATTTTAAATTCTGCCCATTTGTAATCTTCAGGATATGTGACTGTTTCAGCAATCAGTCCATATGCTGAATTCGGTTCATCAGCATTCGTAACCATTAAGTTTTCAAAAACGCTGAAAGTTGCAAAACCTGGTGATGTCCCAAGCGCTATATAAGAGTTGATATTATCAAAATTACCCATATCCCAAACAATGGTTCCGCCTTTTGGCGCTTTTGGATTCACATAATTAAAATGTTTAAAATCCTTCCCATACATCAGATCACCATATAGTGTTATCCCATGAGAGGTAGTAATATCCTTTGCAAGTAAGACACCGGATGTAAAAAATACCAATAGTAAAACGATAAATATAATTTTTCGCAACATAGTAATATCCCCTTTCTATTAAATATTTTCAGCCAAGTTTTTTTGAATTATTTACTGGGCATCAATCTATTTCACAATGTGTTTTCCTTAATAATACTTCTATGGGGTTTCATCTTCAGTTCGGACAATCTTATATCCGGTTTTTTCAAAACTTGAGAAATAAGGATCACATAGTCATTTGTCAGGTTAACAATAGTTGATCTGTTATAAAAAGTTTTGTTGAATGTAAAAGATCCATTTATAGTATCTGCGGCCTCCGACAACATCACCTCAAATGGAAATATCGCGAATGGAGGCTGCTCAACCTTGATAGGAATAAACATCATGGGTGGAGGCATGGTCCTGGATGTTGTCGATTTTTCCTCTGTCTTCGATACTTGTTGAGAAGGCTTTTCTTCAGAAGTGCGCTCAGGTGCCTTAGCGCCTCCTTCCCAGAATGTCTGAAGTTGAAAATTGACCACAGGACCTTGAGGTGGAATAGTCTTAGAAACGTGGAGGAATGGAACAAAATTATCATATACCTTTAACAGTGTATTTTTTGTTCTCTCGATAACTTCTATAAAAGTGGGATCTCCTGATAGATCAATGTGAAAGAACTGCCAGGTCATAAAGCATCCTATCAGCGGTTCTGTTTCCTTTTGATTACGGTTTGCAACAATAAAGCTGAAAAAATTATATTTATTACCGCTGAAAATATAAACCATTGCCATAAATGCGGCATATAGAACTGTAAACATAGTAGTGTTATTTTCATTACACAATACTTTGAGTCTTTTGACTATTTCAGGCAGAATAATTATAGGGACAGTATCCCCGTCATAGCTGAAGCTTTCAATGGCATGGTCAAAAGGTAAAAAAGTATTTATTTTATCGGTTAACTGTTTCCAATAGCCAAGTTTTTCTTCAAGAAAATCTCCTGAATATCTTTCCTGTTCCCATATTGCATAATCGCCATACTGTAATGCCAATTCAGGAAGAGGGATAGATATGTTTAAAGCGTATGCATGATATAATGTTAATAATTCTGATTGTAGTATACCCATAGATATTCCATCTGTGGCGATATGGTGAGTAAAGATATATAGGGCATGTTCATCTTTGGCTGTTATCAGTGTAAATGTAATCATTAATGGATCCTTGAAAAATGAAAATGATTCAGATGCCCTCTTGTCTGCAACCCGTTTAAGTTCATCCTTTTTTTCATCTTCAGATAATTCGTTCAGATCAATTACTTTAAGGATATTGGCAGGGACTTCGTTTATTTTCTGATATGGCTTATTATCTACTGCCTCATAATTTGTGCGCAGTATTTCGTGGCGTTTAACTACCTCCTGTATGGCCCTGTGAAAGGCAGAAATATTTACCCTACCTTTAATCAAATAACCTAATGCAGGGCCGGAAGATCTGATTTCTTCAGGGTCGTAATATTTATTGATAACAGGCAGTAATGTACCTTCCTGTATGCATGAAACGGGTATCAACCCTTTTCTGTCACGCGGAGTTATTCGATCTTTATTTTTTGACTCTCTCTCTTTCTGAAATTTTAAAAACATCTCTTTTTTTGCTGCAATGGAAGATGATGCTGTATTTTCAAGCATTTTTGACTCCTTCATTTAAAATATTTTCACCACGGAGAGCACAGAGAACACGGAGGGGTTTATGATACATATCTCTTTATTCCTTCTTTAAGCCTCGGTACATAGAGATCTCTCTTTTGTCCACAATCAAGTTTTATACCCTTATATGCTACGTGTAACCCATGCTGTAGTTTGAAGTTAATAACTTTCGGTTTCAACTTATAGGTCAGACATTGTTCATATGCAGATTCAAACAAGCCGGGGTCTAAAATCCTGTGAACTCCAATCGTTGTCTGTATCATCGGATCTGTAATTTTACGTATTTCACTCCGCTTGTCCCGCCATAGCTTCAGCGAAGGCGGATGTTCTCCGTGAACTTTCATTGTTAAAGTGACAGAAAATTAAACCGCAAAGTCGCAAAGGTCGCTAAGAAAAACAAACAATATTATTCATTAATAAAATATAAAGGATTTTCTCCGTGCTCTCTGCCTGTCCCGCCATAGCTTTATTAGATGTCGAAAGCCTTAGCGACGGCGGATGTCCTCCGTGGTAATTAATTATGCAGTTAAACACATGAACCCTAGAACCCTCGAACCCTTCTTCGCTAAATCACCCCTTCCTCCATCTCTCCACCCAGCACCTCATTGTATGTATCTTCAATCTTCTTAGCTAGGGCTTTAACAGTCTGAAGTTCAAATATGGTCCTGATGGGTAATTCCATTCCAAACACTTCAAAAATAAGGTTAATAATGCGACTTGCCTGTAATGAATTTCCTCCCATCTCAAAAAAATTATCATTACGGCCAATATGCTCTATCTTAAGTACACCAGACCAGATTCGTGCAAGCTCTTCTTCTATCTCACCTATAGGAGCCTCATAAGGAGTCGGCCCCTTTAACACCATAGAGTCAAAGATCGTATTGTTATTTTCATTGATGTCAGTTTCCATATCCACCCCCAGCATCCATAATCTAGTATCTAGAATCCAGCATCCAGTATCTAGACAAACTCCCCCAACCTTTTACCCGGTTCTTTAATTGCCTCAACCACTACTTCCTTAAAAATATCCAGAAACTTGTTAATAGTCTCTTCATCATAAACATCTGTCCTGTATACCATTGAACCTTCTATAACAGTTTCTCTGTCAATGAATTCCATGGCACAGGAAACAGGAAAGCCATGACACCCATGTCGTACACCTGGTGGCTCAATCTTTATACTGCGTGGTCTGAAATCATCCTGTTTTTCATCAGAACTGCCAGTCAATATACTTATTCCAGGTGCATTAAATGAGATACCATCATCGGCTAAGGCCTTGCGTACCCAGTCGAGTGGAACTGGTTGATGAGAATGGGCTTCATTCATTGTATTTGTAACACGCTCGGAGATCTCTGCAAAACTTGGATTTCCTGTAAGGCTTGTTTGATAGGCAACCTCCATGGCAAAATTACCAATAATATTTTGAAAATCAGTGTTTAACCTCCCGGCCTGAAGCGCAACAACAACCACCTCTTCCTGCCCGGTCATGCGCCAAATTGCCATGTTGTATGCAGAGAGCAAAACACAAAACAAGGTCTTCTTTAAACTGGAAGCCAATTGCTTTAGACCACTGGTTATATCAGTCTCAATAACAATGGTTTTTTCTGCACTTTCTTCTGTAGTTGATCTTTTAATAGATTGGTTTCCATTAGAAAGAAGGCCGGTAAAAGGAGCAGACTTAATAGTGTCCTTCCAAAAATTGATGTGCCTGATGCCTGCAGGGCTTTTTGCCCATTCCTCTATGGATGCAAGATAGTCCATGTACTGGAATCGGACAGGGAGTATTCGGGGCGGGGTGCTTGATAAAACTGAATTATATACAATCATAAGTTCCTGAAAAAATATGCCAATAGATATAGCATCTCCAATGGCATGATGAAGACCAACGCTTAATATGTAATCTGTAAAAGATATCCTTATTAAAAAAACACGATATAATGGTCCTTTATCCAGATCGTATTCCTGCCAGACAAGTTCATTAGCAATACGTATTGCTTCATTTTCACGCTCTTCGAGAGACTCTCCTTTAATAACAATTTCTTGAAAGGCAGGTTCCTGTTTAGGTTTATTAACCAGGTAAAGATTGCCATCTAAAATCTCAACAGAACTATTAAGCACTTTATGGCGACCAAGAATGTAGTTAATGCTTTTTATAAGAGAATCGGCATAAATTTCCCCTTTTTGCCGTATTACACTGTGGGTAGCATTAGCGCTGCTTAACTCAATCACACGGTTGGGATAATCCTTCCATAAGAACCTGTTAAATAATACGCCGCGATCTTTTGAAGTTGATAAAACCTGAAAAGGCCTATTGGCTTTTTCAACACTCTTCAAATATCGCAAGATGTCAGACTTTTTTTCTTTTATAGATAAAAGGATATCCTGCGTCATAGCGCCTTTCTGCGCTCGATAACTTAACTCTCTATCTTTGAGATACAAGTGTATGCCTTTCCCAAGGCAGTATTCAAGAAATGATTCTATTGTCATTCAAACGTACTCTTATAATTGTTTTGATTTTTTAAGGTTATCTGTTATGTAAAGCTTGCGTTGCAATATATCCAGTTAAGAATTACATCAAACATAGTTATAGCAAAATAAAAACAACCAACAATATGCAATCTTTCACTTCCGTGTTTTTATTTTCGTGCTTTTCGTGTGGTTCGCGGTTAGAAATATGTTTTTGGTTTTTCAGTAACGGATGACAAACATTATTATAATCAACCACGGAGAACACGGAGGGCACGGAGATTTTTTTTTTATTAGATTATACTCTGTGCTCTCAATGTTCTTGTATGGTTAAAGTGACAGGTTAAAATTGAACCGCCCCTGTGAAATAACGGCAAAACATGTTTCACAGGGTAAACAAAGGCGCAAAGGGCGCTAAGAAAAACAATAATTAATATTTGCCTTTCGATTGATAAAAAAATAAAAAGTTTTTCTCCGTGAACTCTGCCTGTCCCGCCATAGCTTTAGCGGAGGCGGATGCTCTCTGTGGTGAGAATACTGTATTCAAAATATAATCAGGTTCGCCTCGTAAAAGCACAAATTGATTGCAATGCACTTTTTCATTGCCCTGTTTTTATTTTCGCGCTTTTCGCGTGGTTCGCGGTTAGAATGCTATATCTGAATTCCATTTTTTAATATTTCTTTTAAAAATCCGCTTTCATCATGATTTTTATCCAGAATAACAGGTTCAATTCTGTCGTCAATTTCCCTTCTTAGTTTCCATAATAAAGGTCTGGTTGAAAAATAATCTCCTTCAATTTTATCAACAATAACTGCAACGTCTATATCGCTGTCTTCTCTATTATTACCTGTTGCATAGGATCCAAACAAAACCATCTGATCAAACATCATGTTTTTTGAAAGGAGTTTTTTATATTTTTTAAGTTTTTTTATAACCTCTGTTTTATCCATATCTGAAGTTCCCTGGTGTCCTTTAAAATCTCTATGCATTTTTCATCGGTTAATGTTTTCAGTAATTCTTCTTTATGAACTGGATACCTGCATTCAATATTCATTGGTTCGAGCAGGTCTATGAAATCCTGTTGTTTTTCTGATAAAAGCTCATAAAGTTCTGCTTTTTTAGCAATATATGAGAGACTGTGCGAGTATGGAGGTGTATCAGCGTGTATCTTAACAAAATAGCTTTTGAGTATTTTTTCGATTGCCTGATGAGCCATGAATCCGACATAAAGATATCTTTTGCTTTTCAGCATTGCTTCCGCTGTTTCCAGGTCATACTCTGACAATTCTTTCCAATAATTTACTTGGCTTGACATTTATTCTCGCTATTCATCATTCTAAATAAAACATAATTTTAGTTCTTTTCTGAAGCGACGAGATAATATAATCCAAACCAATGAATTTCTCAATATATTCTTTGAGATAGCTGCATATTTCCAAATCACTTATCGTCAGTTATGTAGTGCGGCTTTTCATATTTTTAATGAAGAATGGCAACAAACATCGTTATAACCAAACAAGATCTCCGGCGATACGCTTATTTTCATCTCCTATTTTCATTTTCGCGCTTTTCGTGTGGTTCGCGGTTAGAAATATGTCTTTGCTTTTATTTAAGGGGTCGGAGCCAGTACTGCCTCTTTTTAAGGCAGATTCAATATATTCGATATTTTTCCTTTCTATCTTTCCTGCTCTTAGATATATCCTTTTACTCATTACCTCTTGATGTTACATGATAAAAAGCCCCCGGATATGAAATTCTTAAAGGCCGAGCCATGATTGCTCCTCTCATATATTTTTATGGAAGGACATTTATCATGGCATCTTTATATTGTTAAGAATGAAGGTCTGACCCCTTTATTTTTTCTTACTTTTACTTTCTGCTACCAGTACCTCAGTTGTTGATCTTTCATATCTACTTTACCATCTCCGTTTAAGTCACCGTGAGTTCCATCTCCGCTTGCAACATAATTAATTTCATGTATAGGCGCATTGATTTTTTTCAATACTTCCAATTGGTACTTCAGACATTTTCTTTCAGCTTCAAAACTTATCCAGACTTCCGGCGGAATTTGCCAAACTCGCCATGGATGCTTTTTCTTATATTCATGATAGAGTTTAGAGTGAAACGCTTCATGCGCAATGGCACCGGCACACCATGTTAAAGAATAATATATAGTTTCATCAGACAGAAACATTATAGGTGGGATTTTAAATGGGGCCATTCCAGATCTTTTGCTCTGTTCAATCTTTACGGCATATTCATTAACCATATCGTATGCCTCAGGTGCCTTTTCTTTAAGCAGGACCAACGCCTGTGAGATCTGATCAACAAACTTTGGATCGCCTTTTATAACCAACTTTTTATATCCAAGACTTGCTATCCCCATTACTCTATTATAATTAAGGCTAATTATTACAACTAAACCCGAAAACACAATTATAATTAATATCACTATTTTCATTACTTATTCTAGCCCTCTTTTATTATCTTCGAAAAAGATAATAA
This sequence comes from Desulfatiglans sp., assembly GCA_012513605.1. Taxonomy (NCBI): domain Bacteria; kingdom Pseudomonadati; phylum Thermodesulfobacteriota; class Desulfobacteria; order Desulfatiglandales; family Desulfatiglandaceae; genus Desulfatiglans; species Desulfatiglans sp. Next base: position 155,026 of record JAAZBV010000156.1, read on the forward strand.
AATTACTCCTGCCCTGCAAGAATAATCTTCAGTTGTTAATATGCTAATACTGTATTATTGCTATATAATGTAAACTTACCCAATCATTATTTTATTCATTCATTTTATTTTTATGAAACGAGTCAATATATTACCCCGGAATGGAAGCACCACTCCGAGGTTACTAAATTAGGCTATTTTTTAAAATCCGTACATCTCCGCGACGTCCACCCATTGATGATATTGTTCTATGGATACATTCGGGTTACCAAAAATATAGTATTCATAGTCGGCCATCTGTTGTGGGGTCATTGCACTCGGGTGAGGCATTCCGCTTGGTACCCCTGATGATGGTGCGGGTTGTAATGGTGCTGTTGCTTGCATTGATTTATATGCTACATAAGCACCTCCAATAGCAGTTACAGCCATACCTCCTACATATAAAACACCCTTAACAATAAGCCAAGCCAATGGATTTCCCCCACTTACTTCTTCTAGTTCATTATATGCTAATTCACGCATTTTTTTCCCTTTCATCTGAATTAAAATCTTAGCAATCAGATAATGGCCAAGATAATACCCGATTCAGTTTCGGATACATTATTTTCTGTTAATGATTGTACCTGACAATTATTAATAACGATTCCATAAAGATGAAATAAAAAGTGATATTTTTAATTTGTTATTATTAAAAATAATTATCCTAATCATACTTTATATGTATGTCATTATGTGTCAGGTTTGCCTGTTTGAAATTTATTAAATTATTACTCACACAATCATTATACCACCCCCTTTCTTAAGCTATTGAATCAATGCCATTTAAAAGGCGTTGACAATGGCTTCTTTGGCTTTATTTAAAACCTGAAGAGGGTGGCACTATTTAACTAGTGTTTTGTTTTGCAAACATGGAGACATGTTATTAGTTAAAACCCTCGCAGGTTGAATGATTTTGGAAATTATTGTTTGCATATTGGAATTATGAAATGGTGAGGCACTTTATTATAGACTATAGTATTTTTAAATATTTTCATCCTAATTAAAAAATAGATTATTGTTTTCGAAATGCATTCGGTCCCAACATTAAGCCATCAATACCGGATTCAGGCTCGTGAAAAAAGCCAATAGAAAAATGTTGCATATCAGACTGCACACGAAGAATACCTTTTTCATCTTTTTTCATTACAAACCTCACAGGTTGTGATTTTTTAACTTGCTTTGAAATTATAATTTGATCATCTTCACATGTAACAATAACTTGTAAGCCTTTTGATCCAATATAAGTCCCGGCCAACTCGCTTAAGGACATTTCAAAGGGTTCTTGGTGAGAAGTTTCAATTGATTGTCCTCGCAATCTACCAAAAATATAATTTATGATTGAATCTCGTAAAAATGGCTTCCACATATTAAGGCTTATTACCATTGCTATTTTGTTATGTGGATCAAAACGTAAACCTGTTGTCTGACTTCGAGCCGAACCATTCAGTCCATAAATCCAGCCACGATAAAAAGCACATCCAGCACCAAATGCAACAGCGACCTGTTCACTCATAGAGCTTCCATATGTTCGAGGAACTTTAATAACCTGTTTCTGAACAAACTGCAATGCCTTTTCAGATATGCCTGATGGGGGTTTACTAATACCACAGATAGTTGATGCAAGAGTTAAAATATCCTGCGTACTCATGGTAAGGCTGTTCAATGATGCACTCCAAAAATCTCCCATAGGTATAGATTTTAAAGGTTCGACTTTCATAGTCTCAGAGTTAAATTTATGATCAATGGCATATGATATATCTCCACGCTGATTGCTTTTAATGGAGCCTGTTGTTAGTTTCAAAGGTTTGATGATTATTTCATTATAAAGATCAAAAATATCATTGCCTGTTATACGTTTAACTATTTCTCCCAGTATCACAGATTCTGAGTGAATATAGTTGAATACAGTTCCGGGTTTAAAAAGTTGCGTTGCAGTATTTAGATACTCAACAAACTTTGGCCATGAGTAGTAATATGATACACCGGGATCAGAAATATCGACTTCTGAATATCCGCTTGTATGTGAAAGCAGGTGCCATATTTGAATATCTTTACCTCTTTCTGTTCCGCGTAATTCATCAAGATATTTGCCGATAGGATCATCAGGGTCGAGTTTACCTGCGGTTATTAGTTCCGCTGCTACCAAAGCCGTCATCAACTTGGATATGCAGCCTAATTGAAAATGGGTATTATCAGTCATTGTGATATCACTGTCGATTGAGATCGTGCCCACATTGGCTGTAATTTTTTGCGAACCTATATTCAAACCAAGAGAAATACCCGGAATGCCGGTTTGTTCCTTGATAGTTGTTAAAAACATTTGCAACTGGTCTTGTAACATGCTTAATGCTTTTTCGGGAGTTATTGTTTCATGAGCTGTTGCTTCCATAGAAATTCTCCTGTTTAAATCTGGATACTTGATACTGGATTCTAGATTCCGGATACTAGATCCTTGATACTTGATGCCCCGATAAATTCATAGGGATCTTCGACTGGCTTCTTGATATTTGATTAAAGACTCTGGATACTGAGTGCTGGATAAAGACAACAAAAAATGGATTTATGATAATTTATTTTTACGCCTTTTTCTGATCCTCTCTTTTACTTTAGAAAAATCAATAAAAGATGATTTGCCTTCACTTACTCTTAATTCTCTTTCTTTTAAAACATCAGCATGCCATTCAAGGCTCGGAATTGACTCAGGATCTTTTAATAAATCATCCCATATCATTTCCATAGCAGCGATTTTTTCTGAAGTAGACATCTCCTTTAAAGGTAGTGAGAATTTCATACTTTTACTCCATTAAGATCAATAACATATCAATTTTTACTAATTGTTACAGATAAAGAATAAAAATGCAATTTATTCATTTGCCTATTTTTTATGACAAAACTTAATGGATTATTATGTTTGATACCTGCGTATGGATACACAAATCCAGTATCTGGAATCCAGCCCCCAGTATCCACCCTCCTCAAATCACCCCACTCTCCAGTTCCTGGGCATCCAAATATTCTTCTGGCAATGTTTTTGTTTCAGATTCAGTCATTTGTTCATCTATCTTTTGACAAAACTCTCGCAGAGTTGGAGACTGGCTTATCGTATAAGGCGGCATATCAACTTGCAGTATTTCCTTTACACGAAACATAACCATCATAGTCATTAATGAGTCTCCACCCATCTCAAAAAAGTTATCTTCCGGGTTTACTTTATTCTGCTGAAGTACTTCTGACCAAATCTTACTTACGATGGTTTCGGTTTCTGAAAGTTGTGGATTATTGTTGTGTTGTTCGTGTGCTAACATAGGTTTTCCTTTCGTGTATTTTATAAAAGATACTGGATGCTGGATACTTGATCCTGGATAAATACGGATACTTGATGCTGGATACTAGAAAAAAAAGCTAGAAATCAGATTCTGGATAACTCATTTGCGCGAAACTAAATCTTAAAGGTCTTTTTAACGTATTATTTGATACACCTTTTAAAATTAAGGGGGGAATTTTATATGCCAACTTTTTATCGGTGGGGTGTAAAACCCCACCCTACAGAATTTTTCAACATTTTTCTCGCCAAATAAATAGCATTCGGTATGTTAACCTCTTTAACTTGACGCAAGTGGCCATAGCTATGGCAAAGGTGGATGCACTCCGTGGTGATAGGTATTTAAGTTTTTTCGGTGTCCCTCAAGGGTTGTTTATTAATTATTTATAATCTTGATTGGGAATTGGCTCATAGCAACATCAATAGTTGCCAGAGGAATTTGTTCCAGCTTAGCCTGAGCGGCAAGCATACGATCAAAGGGGTCACGATGAGATACATCCCAACTCCCTGCGAGTTGGGCATGCTCCAATGTTACATTCAATGGCTGAAATCCTGCCTGCAATACCCATTTAGAGACGTCTTTTGCAACTTCTGATGCCTCGGGAAGCTTTCCCAGACGATATTTTGTAGAAATCTCCCATACCGAAGCAGCACTAACATAGATTGCATTATCAATATCCTGAATATACTCCCTGATATTAATTGGAAGCTTCCTATCATCAAAAAGCCACCATAAAAATATATGGGTATCCAGAAGCATTTTGTCTTATCCTATTCCCACCTGGCCAATTCTTCGTCTGGAAGCGCTTCAAAAAAGGCATCTGTAACTTTGCCTTCAACTATGCCCGGAACCCTTTTTTTCTCTTTGTTAAACGGAATCAGTCGAGCGCAGGGTTTTCCTGACCTTGCTATAATTATCTCTTCTCCAGAATTTACACGAGCCAACAATTTTGAAAAATTTACCTTGGCTTCATTAATATTTACAGTTTCCATACATGCCTCCGATAAAACTAAGTCTTTTTGCTTAGTCTATACAAAACAAAAGGCAAAATCAATTAATACATTCTATACCATCAGCGTAATTTGCCTCCTTAATTCATTCCTGTTTACTTTTCCTGAAGTTGTTCGTGGTAATCTATCAACCATGTTTATTTTTATATTATCAGAATACTCATGCAACATGGCACATAACTCCTGTTTAAAGCTTGCTTTATCAATTTGCTGATTATTTTTTGGTAAAACTGCCATCACTATAGCTTCACACCTTTCTGAATCAGGCATTCCTAATACAACTGCCTCATCAACCATTGGGTGATCACCTGCCATGCGCTCTAATTCATTGGCTGAAATTTGCTGATTATTGCAAATAATAATATCCTTAATACGATCAGTAACAAAAAGGTTTTCGTCTGCATCCCGATATCCCAGGTCGCCGGTTTTTAGCCATCCATCTTTGATAACATCTTTGGAGATATCAGAATCAGAAATATAACCCTGCATAATCATTGCACCTCTTATACATATTTCACCTAATTCACCTTTCTGTAGTTGCTCTCCAGCATCATCAACCACCTTGATTTCAACGCTCGGTAATATCGGCCCTGCCCAATTGGGGTTATCCATCAGTTCAGCACTGGTTACATTGCTGATTGATCCGCATGTCTCTGTCATCCCATAACCTGTGCCAATATTCATTGATGGGATCGTACCGGTAACCTCTTTTATAAAATTCCGATTTAATGCAGTCCCGTGTATATTAAGGTTTGTTAATGTTTTTAGACTTTCAGTTGTGCTCTCTGATCTCAGCAACTCCCTTATCATATCCACAGAGGCCCCATTTATTGATCTTACCTTTTCCTTTTCAATAAGTGAGGCAGCCCTGGCTGTATCCCACCGGTTCATTAAAACTATTTTCCCACCAAGGTAACACATGAGCATAATACTGGAAAATCCGCCAATATGGGATAAGGGAGATAACAATATTGAACATGGCTGCATATTTTGATTATTTGCCTGTGCCCCTGGTGCCTTTTTAGGAGCACGATAACTCATCATATACCCGCCAAGCATCATGTTCATCAACCCTGTTGTCATGTTTCGGTGGCTGAGTACAACACCTTTTGGTGTGCCTGTTGTACCAGATGTAAATGAAATCAAGGCTTCATCATCCGGGTCTGATTTAGTAAATTCGCAAACCGGTGAAGCAGTAATATCTGTTTTCATTTCATTGTCCTGTTTTATACTTGAAAACAGTATAACAGAACATTTCAAATTGACCGCATCCAGTTTTTCTATGTTCGCTTTATCACATATTACTGATTTACAGCTTGTTATTTGTAAAGCCTCTACAACAGTTTCTTTTGTAGAATCAGCATGGATAGTAACTGATACTGCCCCTGCCATATGAATTGCTATAAAGGCGATAATCCATTCAGCGCTGTTTTTCATCAACAGGGCAACCCGATCTCCTTTTGATATGCCATATTGAATTTTTAAAATGAAAGCAAAATATTTTGCCTTTTCAATGGTCTGGTTGAATGTTAATCGCACCTCACCATCTACGATAAATTCATTCTGTTTAAATGAAGCGGCTTTTATAAAAACATCCTGCAAGGTTTTAGGTCCATGTGGAAATATTTTGCATGGAATACCATTTATTACTGCATCCTGGAGTTCAAAGGGTGAGCCTTTTTGTATAAGGCGTTTTACAATACTATCCATTATATGGTTCTCCAATTTTCGAGACTTAACTTCTCAGATAAAATAAAGACGCAATTCGCATCAGATCATAAGAGTTAAAAAAATTTCTAGATTCCGCGATCCCCTATACAACACGGGATCTTTGACAAGTCGCGGAATGACGAGGGGGTAACATCATATTGAATATGGATTACAGTGGATTCAGATTCAGATTCCAATTACTTTCCACTTTATCTAAAGTTAATACAAATCACTAGATATTAAATGAAACCAAATAAAAATTTGCGTCCTTTGCGCCTTTGCGGTTAAAATATTTCCGGTTCCAGCTAATCAAACAATTTACCTTCATAAAAATCCAGTTGTTCAGGAATTACCGGGATCAGCCCCTGTGGCGCCATCTGGAATATACGATCTGCAAGTTTTATTGTTTCAGGTCTGTGCGCTACTATTATACGGCTCATCTTCAATTCTTTAACAGCAGCGTTCACCAGTTTTTCATTATCAACATCAAGATGGCTGGTAGCTTCATCAAGAAACATAAGTAAAGGCTTTTTATATATTGCCCTTGCAAGCAATATCCGCTGAACCTGACCACCAGACAGCGCTACCCCAAGATTTCCTACCAGTGTATTATACTGCATCGGCATTGCCATTATTTCTTTATGGATTGCAGCAAGATCAGCTGCCCTTTCAATAGCCTCCTGATCAGGTGTTGAATCAAAGAAGCATATATTATCGGATATGGAACCTGTTAACAGGCGGTCATCCTGCATAACCACACTGACTTTACTCCTGAAATGCTGAAACCCGATCTTTTTTATATCCATCCCATACATCATAATTTCACCATGGGATGGTTGGTAAAGGCTCGATAATAGCTTTAATAATGTGGATTTCCCGCATCCGGATGGGCCTATAATGGCGACTGTCTCTTCATTTTCAAGTGTAAAATTTACATTGCTGAAAACGAACGGGTGATCTTCAGAGTACCTGAATGCCAGATCCTTAACCTCAATAATTGGTTTGGATGACACATTTATGGAAGGGACTCCTGAACCCTCCATTTTCTGTTCCACATCTGTATAAACAATATCAGCAAGCCTTGTTAAGTGGACATCCAGCAGGCGGTATTGAATGGCTGTATCCAAAAGGCTTAAGGCCCTCCCCATAAATGATCCGCCCCATGATGTAAAGGCCATGAGCATACCAATGGATAATTCAGTATCAAGAACAGCCTTTGCGCCAATATATAGTATAAGTACTGATCTCAGGCTCGAGGCAAATCCATTAACAACCCCTATCCATATGCCAAATTTCTGAACCCTGAGTCCAGTATTTATGACATCCACAAAATAATTCTGCCATACGGAGAGCCTGTCTGTCTCTTTACCGAACAGCTTGATGCCCTGCATGGCTGTGATATTTTCCATAAAATTTGTATTTTCTTTAGCGGCTGCAACTAACTGCTCTTCTGTCCTGTTCCTGATCCATCGGTATGTGGAGAGACGAATAATTGCATAGAATATAACTGCCACAAAAATAATGATTGAAAGAATCCTGCTGTAAATAAGCATCATTACCATGGTTATTATGACCATAAGCCCGTCAAGGATTACTGCAATGATGCTCGATGTTAAAAAATTCTGTATATTTCTATTTGAACCAAAACGTGAAACAATATCACCTATATGACGTTTTACAAAATATTCCAGAGGCAGTTTTAAAATATGACGATAAATATTAACAGCCCACTGGAAACCCAGCTTGGTTGTAAAATGCATAACAACATAAGAGCGAAGGACGCCTGTAACTGTCTGGATTAATACGAGTAAAAAGTAGCCGATGATAAGTATTTTTAATAATTCTATGTCCCTTGATACAAGAACATCATCTATTACCAGTTGTGTGAAATATGGAGAGGTGACTCCGAATAGCTCCAGCAGCAAAGATAAAATTAAAACCTGAATTATACCTCTTTTAAGTCCTGATGCCCTTGTCCATAACTGACTTATCTTTAATTTTTTTACTTCATCTTCTTCCTTAAAATCCTTTGTGGGGGTCAACTCAAGGGCTACCCCGGTAAAGTGTTTTCCGAGTTCCTTGAGTGTTATATCCCTGATCCCTACAGCAGGGTCATGAATAATTACTTTATTTTTTGATATTTTCTTAAGTACTACAAAATGATTCATGTCCCAGTGTAATATGGCTGGCATTTTGAGTTTTGCTATTTCATCAATCTCAACCCTTACTGCCCTGGAAGACATATTCATCTTTTCTGCTATTTTAATTACATCTTTTAATGTAACACCATGTTGCGAAACAGAGTACTTGTTTCTTAAGGTGATGATATCGATCTTATGCCCGAAATAGCCTGACATCATGGCAAGGCAGGCAAGTGCGCACTCAGAATGCTCAGTCTGTATTATGGTCGGTAAAGATCGTCCGGACTTGAAGATAATTCCATCCATTTAGATTTTTCCTCTCAGGCTGTAGAGCGGTTCAAGAAGCCATTCAAATAATGTACGTTCATCAAGGGTCACATCAGCAGAGAGCATCATACCAGGTTTTAGCGGTAACTCTTTCCCATATGCTAAAATTTGCTGTTTTTCCAGTTCTGCCACAACTTTATATACAGGCTCTTTAAATGATAACCCTGATGCCAATTCACCGGGCATAATAACACTTTTTGCTATCTGGTTTATTTTACCGGAATAGGTTCCGAACTTTTGATAAGGGAATGCTTCATAACTGATATTTACCTGCTGACCCATTTCCATAAAACCGATCGATCGTGTTGGAAGAAACAGATTGGCCTGAAGCTGTGATCCCTCCGGTATTATGGAAAACATGGGCACATTCGGGTTCATCCTTTGGCCCACATTTGCTACAACAGATGTAATTCTACCTGCAACTGGCGCTGTAAATATCAGTTGTCTTTGCCCTTCAACCTGGGCCAATTGTTTTGCAATTTCTGATGTCTGGCTCTCAATGTTTGAAATCTCACGAGCACTGTTGACCTTTAGAGCCTTAATATGGAGCGGGATATTTTCAAGGTTTGCTATTGCCTCTTCCAGCCTCATTGCAAGCGATTGTGCCTGTTGTTTCTGGTCAAGATATTTTCTGTAAAAGGTTTCAACATCTGAGGATGAAATATAATCTTCGGAGAGCATTGTTTTTGTCTTGTCATAATTATTCTGCTCTATTTCCAGTGTCTCATTCTGAATACTTATTACCTCTTTCAGTCGCCCTATTTCGGTTTTCAGTCTTTTTGCCTCTGCTTCCTGTGCTGCAATCTCTGTTTCAACCCGCTCTTGTTCGATTTTTAGTCTTTTCCTGAGAAAATCTTCCTGGAAATTCAATTCCTCCATAATTTTCTGGCCGATGTACTCACCACCATTAGTGCGCTGATCAATCAGGATGCTGAATAATTCAACATTCTCCTTTACATACACACCCTCTGTCACATTCAGTTTAGCAAGTATCCCTGCCTGAGGCGGAAAGACTGTTACCATGCCCTGTTGCGGCACTATGATACCTGAGACCTTTTCTTTTCTGGCATAGTTGTGTCCTACCAGGAAGATAATTGCAATAATGGTTATGAGTACCAGAAAGCCTGATAAAACATAATATGAGACCGGTTGAGTCAGAATTATCTCACCGTATAGCCTTTCTCTCTGGTGATCCACTGCCTGTTTTCTGAATAATGGTAATGTCATTGGTGAAACCTTTTAAAAATTGTTACTGGATACTGGATACTTGATTCTGGATTCTGGATACTAGATACTTGATACTGGATGCTGGTCACTGGATACTGGTCGCTGGATGTTGGATGAAACATACAATTTGGAATAAAAAGTAAATTCAACAAATCAGAATGCAACAATTTCAATGGAATCGAGATAATTGAATCTGTGGGTTATAAAAACCCACCCTGCATTTCTAATCCTTAAAATTTCCTTATGAGGAATAAGCTTTATACCAGAATCCAGTATCCTGTATCCGGTATCATTCTTTAGGCACTATCGGCTCCAGCTCCACCTTTGCTGCACCTAATAATGTCCCTGTCGCATATGCAAGGTCAACAAGCGCAATCTGATATTCGGCTATAGCTACTATCTCCATTATCTGTGCCTCAGCGAGCTTTGTCTGTGCATCAAGAACATCTGTGGATGAGGCAAACCCCAGTTCATACTGCTTTTTTTCTGTTTGATACTGCTGATCTGCAAGGATGGTTGTTTGACTGCTTGCCTGTATTCTCTGCCAGTTGGCCTCAAGTTTATCAACCTGGTTCAGCACCTCATTTTCTATTTCTGCTTCTTTGCTTTCTTTTGTTGCGAGCCTTTGATTACGTTCAAAGACAGCCCTTCTGTAATTGCTTTTTGCGGCCTCATTAAACAAAGGTATTGAAAATTGAAGGCTGAATCTGTGGTCATTATAATCGTTATCCAGCAACATGTCATATAATTCGTGTCTGTCTCCGCCCAGGGCATTGATATTGTATTTGTATTCCATTGTAACAAGAGGGAGCATCTGATTTTTCATATATTCGATACTGCTATTGTCCTGTGCCAGTTGAAGCTCTATTTCGAGAAGCTCCATGCGATTTTTAAGAGCATTTTTTACTATTAGCATATTGTCAAATTTATAATGTATTGGATCAGGGAGAGTTGCAGGGATTACAACAGTCTTTGTTCGCATTCCCAACCCCTTTTTGTTCATCATCCTCTTAAGCGCCCTTTCAGCATCCCTTACATCATTTTCTGCCTTGATAATGGCCTCAAGTTTTTCTGCCATGCTGGCTTCTGTTCTTATAACTTCCACTTTGGATTTTAAACCTAATTCTACAAAACGTTTTGTCTGTTCAAACAGGGCTTTTGACAAATCATATTGCTGTTTACGCACCTCCAGTAATTTCCTGGTTGCGTATAGTTTCCAGTAAGTTATATCAACATTAGCTATTATGCGTATCGCCTGTAGTTTCGTTCTGGTATCAATAATATCACTGTTATATTGGGCCATACGTATTCGATAGGTGTTTGCATTTTTACCAGCATTTCTTAATAACGGCTGACTTATTGATATACTCGGAGCCGAATAATATGATGGATTTAATAATGTCCACACAGATGTTTCCTTTCTGCGTGAATCTACAAAATTAAAACTGAGTGTCCCGCCTGTCCTGAGCGGCATACTAACCCCTATGTTTGCTGTGTACTGGTTTATACCTGTCCCATCAAGAAGTGATGATTGAGGCATATCAGTGTTGTTATACTCAATTTTACCAGAATAAATTGCCTCAAATTTCGCCTCTTCCTGATTCACTCCTTCGTTAGCAATAGAAGGATTAATAAGCTGAACACGAAGATCCAGATTGTTCTCCAATGTAAAGGCACGGCACTCAGCAAGAGAAAGCGTTATATCATCAAGCTCTGACTCAACCGGCACTGCTTCGGTTTCATTTTTCTGTTCCACCTCTTTCAAATCCATCATATCAATTTGACGCACTTTTTTTTCAGGAACAGTCATTATGGCTGGAGCCTCATAAAACTCTTTCGCCTTTTTCATATAGGAACAATTCCCGAGCATGAGCATGTAAATTATCAGGAATGTAAGATGAAGATTTTTTTTTACTGTTAAACTTTTAAGCAATTTAAAGACTCCCTGAAGTTGGAATATTCTGGATACTGGATGCTGGATACTTGATACTTGATGCTGGATAATCCTTAAAACATCCAGAAACCAGAATCCAAGATCCAGCATCTAGACTTCTGGGCAGGCTACCGCCATTTGGGTGAAAACATCTGTTTTTACCCATTCGATACTGTTAAAGCATAAATCCTTGATTTATTTGGTAAGGAAATTAACTTAGCAATTCTTCCTTACCGGTCAGCAAAAAGACAACGCTGAAAGAGGCACCATGGTTCTTGCCTGCTCCTGTAAAAAATCGAGCAGGATCAATGCTCTTTCATTTCCGTGAAGTGCTTGAAAAACACCTGTCTGTTCTATATTCTCCAGCAACGATACCTTGACTCTGTCACCTGTTTTATATTTTTCAGTCTCATCAAGTATTATTAAGCCCGATTCATCCTCACGTGACCGTAATTCCACGATAATCCAATCAGGGACAGGAGGATAATATTCACCAAATCTAACGGGTCTTATAGCGCCCCTTGTACTTGAAATGCTTTGCCACTGACATTCATTGGACGCCAGATGAATGAATAAATATCCCGGGAAAAAGGCCTTTTTAGTTAAACCAACACGCCTTGCATGTCTGCGGATCACCTTGATCTGCGGGAAATAAACCTTATATCCCTGATTCTCTAAATTAACTTTCGCAATCTGTTCTTTCATTGAATGTGTCTGGACAGTAAACCACTGCCGATGATCAGATGCGTTTTTGCTTTTTGTTTCAATATCCAATGTCATAATTGTTCTATATTATAAAATTTAAAAACCAAATCATCTTTACCTTTTACCGTGAGCCCGGCAGCGTAATTATTGGCCGGAGTAAACCGGTGTGTTGTCCAGCAATCTTCTTTCAAATTATTTTTATTATCTATTACAGATACAATGGATTCTATTTGAGAAAATTTAACCTCAATATTTCCAAGGCCTCTTATACCTTCACCTGTTGCCTTAAGATATGCCTCTTTTAATGTCCAAAGAGTATAAAAGGCTTGTTCTCTTATATCCGGTGATAATGAAAGTATTGTTTCATACTCATCTGATGCAAAATAGCGTTTAGCAATTGACAGCATATCAGGCGCAGGACGCAGATATTCTACATCAATACCAATTGAACGATTTAACGTTATTGCACACAGTGCATACTGATTTGAATGGGACATGTTAAAACAGAGGCTCTCGCTATTTAACCCTGAAGATAAAGATGGTTTACCTGAAGAGCTATAGGCAAATTGAATTTCCGAAGGTTCTGACCCAATATATTTTGAAAGGATTTTCCTTAATGACCCGCGGCTTGCCTTGTAACGTTGTCTGTCAACACATGAATAGTATCTGTTGGCCTTTGACAGTTCATCAAAACAAAGCGTTTGCTCAAATGAATTAACCTGACTAATTGGCAGGTCAAGCGGAATACGCCAGACATGAACCTCATTGCAACGAATGTATATATCTGAAGCGGGAGGACTCCATAAACATTCTACTTCAGGCCATGTTGCATAAGGAGAAGATAAAAAATCATTTTCTTTCAGAGTCTGGCAAAGCATAACACTAAACTATATAACCTTTCTACCAATATGAAATTCAATGTCTTTCAGTCTAAAAGCAATATATACAGCATCTTAGGCAGCATGATATTTGATTATCAGAATGCCCTTCAGGTGGATGCATTTTTGAAAAATAAGCCATGACATAGCAAAGCATGCTACCATCGTAATGCAAAAAAAAGACTTAATTTTTATGTGAAACTAAATAAAACAGGTAAAGATGTAAAACTGATCAGGAGCTAGAATAGACTGTCGAAGTAAAACCCCCCTCCCAAGGAATTATGTAAAACATTATCGACAATTATCTGCCTGTTTAAAGCATGATTATGTGAATATCTGATTCGGCATATTTCTGTCAAGAAATTTTTCTCAAAAAATACATTTTCTCTTTTAAAAATATTTTATCTCTTTATCCCGGCTTGCATCTAATTTAATATTTTCAATGCTTCCTCAATGTCCGGATCACGCCCGGAACGCAGCGTGGCAAGATCCGGTTCAGGTACTATTATATCCGGGGCAACTCCCCGTCGTAATATGTCCTGGTGCCAATAATAATATCATCCTGAAAAAATCTTTTAAGGGCTGATTTCATTAAAAATTCCATCCCCCCATTATTATAACGCAGATCAAGTATGACTCCTGGCGGGCTATCTTCAACAAGGATTCTGGATTTGAGTGGATTTAAAAGCCTGAATGAATTAAAATTTTTAATGAGCAGGTATAAATACCCTTCAGGGAGTGTGTGGGATAATACAGGCTCATAATGGATGTCCTTGTCATTAATAGTCCACCTTAAAAGTGTTTTATCCTCCTTTTCAGGAGAAAGGGTGATTAAATGCTCCTTTTCATCCTGATCAATAAACATATAAGACTCGGGCTTACCGACATCCAGTATGGGCGCACGGAAGGTGGGAGCATTTGTGGCAGTATCTAATTTTCCATCAACAGGGGATTCTCCTTTTATCTTATCCAAAATCCACCCCCTCTGCACCCCGGCCTTTTCTGCAAGGCTCTCGGGAAATACTTGCGTTACAACTGCCCTGCCTCCATAGACCTGCCAGATAAAACCGGCAGATATGGGCTCTTGATAATCCTTATACATATCCTCAAAACGCCCGGTCATGCTTGCCCTGAGATGTGAACCTCCCAGTTCACCAAGCATTTTATTGATCGTTATTTTATCCTTAAAAAAGCAAAATGACAGCAAACTGCAACAACAAATTATACCGGTAAAATCACATCAGATTGTTAACATTTTGGAAAAATATTGATCGGAAAGGATTGCCTGCTATTTGCCCGCTTCCTTTGAATGGAAATTCAAGTTGCCATTCTCGATCAAGGTTTTAAAACAAAGAGAAGACCATGTGATTTATATTTTAATTTAGGGCAGGATGTCAAAAAAAATATCTATTGACTAAAAAATGAAGTATTGAAAAAGCGGTTAAAGAGCGGCGGGAGAGTAAATATAAATCAGCAGAATAAACCGTGATGTATAATTTTATCATCAGCCAAATATCTTATAATGCTGGTTTTGCATCCCGCATGCTTTTGGGGTGGAAACCAGCATGTGGTATATGAATACAAATAAAAAGACTTTTCATTAAAAATAGTGTAAACAGGTGGTGTCTAATCGTATTTTTCAAATATTAAATTCAAAAACAGGAGGGTTTATCATGGGATTTATCCAGGAATTCAAGACTTTTGCAATGCGCGGTAATGTAGTTGACATGGCTGTCGGTATAATCATTGGCGGGGCCTTCGGGAAGATTGTCTCATCATTTGTTGCAGATGTAATTATGCCGCCCATAGGAGTCCTTCTTGGTGGTGTGGATTTTTCAGATCTGGCAATAACCATTAAACAGGCATCCGAGGGTGTTGCGGCTGTTACGCTTAACTATGGCAAGTTCATACAGTCAGTGGTGGATTTTGTGATAATAGCCTTTGCTATTTTTATGATGATAAAGGCAATGAATGCATTCAAGAAAAAACAGGAAGAGGCGCCTGCTGCGCCACCTGCCCCACCCGCAGAGGTGGTGCTTTTAACAGAAATCAGGGATGCACTGGTTAAGAAGTAATTCGTTTTCATCCAGAAATAGACCATTTCTGGATGAAGCTTTCAGCTATCAGCATTCAGCTATCAGCTTTTAAATGAATACTGGGTCATCGGTGTAATGTGAATACACCACTCATTTATTGAGAGAAAATATGAATACTCTAATAAAAAACATAACCAGAAGGGATTTTGTTATTGGTGCTGCTGCCACTGCGGTTGGTTGCGCATGCCTTAAACTTGATTGCCTTACAGCGCATGCAATGGAATCCAAACAGGATGCAGAACAAAAAAATGAAATCCTTGTAGCCCCGTGCGGGCTATATTGCGGCGCATGCCCCATGTACATTGCAACCCAGTCAAAAGATAAGGGAAAGCTTGATGCCCTGGTTAAACAGTTTTCAACAGGGCCTATGAAGCTTGAGAAGGAGGATATCCTCTGTGATGGCTGCATAGGAAATGGCAGGGTCGCCTCCTTTTGCCGTGATTGTGCAATGAGAAAATGCGCTTTAGATAAAGAGGGTGTTACCCGCTGCTCAGACTGCAAAGATGAGCCATGTGAAAAAGTAACAAAATTCAACAATGATGGCATGCCTCATCATGGAGAGGTATTATCAAACCTCAGCCAGATCAAGAAAATGGGGATTGAGAAATGGGCAAAACATGAAAAGGAGCGCTGGTCGTGCCCCAAATGCGGTTTACAAATGGCCTGGTATGACAGTAAATGTTCAGGATGCGGCGCACCCAGATCAGATAAGCTCTTCACCCTGCGCCCATTTCCAAAACAACCGTGACATTCTTTTTCAGATATGCCATTTTCTAACCCTTCAGGAAACTTGCATTTCAGAAACTCTGTCAGACATCCCGGTGCAGGCGAACAGGCCTGCACCAAAACCCGCCACCTCCCCATTGAAAGGATCAACTAAACATGACCGTTTCCCCCTCCAGATCAAACGCCATTAACCCCTGGTGGATTGCCATTGTATGCGGAATGGCATCCTATATAGACGCATGCGCAATAATCGGTTCAGGCATTGCACTTGTCATATACCAGCATTCCATCGGCATAACAGAAAATCAGATCGGCACCCTTTCAGCTGCCCTGATCGCCTGCATAGCAATCGGGGCACTGCTTGGAGGAAGGCTTGGAGACAGGTATGGCCGCCGCTCTGTCTTTATTGCCACCATGTTCATGATTGTTGTGGGCTCTGCAATGCTGACACTTATGACATCATTTTCATGGCTTTTTACCGGGACGATTATTGTGGGGCTTGGGGCAGGCGCTGATCTGCCGGTATCCCTCGCATCCATTGCTGAAACTGCCACAAATGAAAACCGTGGAAAACTTGTTGGCTTCAGCCAGGTCATGTGGATTCTAGGGTTTTTGGGTGCGCTTGCCTGCGCCTCTCTGGTCGGCGACTTGGGTTATATCGGTGGTCAGATCATGTTCGGACAGTTGGGTATTCTTTCTCTTATCACCCTGTTTCTTCGCTTTGGAATCCCTGAATCGGATAAGTGGCGCATGGCCTATAAGGGACATATTGAAGGATCAAAAACTATCCAGGCAAAAAAGGCATCCTTCTTCGATCTCATGAAACCGCCATTTCTGAAACCATTCATCGCCTTGATTATCTTTTATTCAGCCACAAACCTTGTAGCCAATACAAACGGCCAGTTTGGCACCTATATGTGGGTTAATGTTATAGGGCAGGGGGTGGAATTTGCCTCAAGAATCAATGTTGCAAGCCTTCTTATCAGTTTTATATGGGCCTACTGGTTTATGCGCATATCAGATACACCCAAACGATTTAAATATTTTGAGATAGGCGCAATTGCAATTGTACTCATGTGCCTTGTGCTTGCACTCTTTGGGTTTTCCATATTAACCGCCATTATAAGCGGGCTGCTGGGTGGTGTGGGCCTTGGTTTCTCATTTGAGGCCATCATGAAGGTCTGGACTCAGGAGTCTTTCCCTACACTTTTACGCACAACGGCCCAGGGCGCCATCATTACAATCGCCAGGGTTGCCGCAGCAATTTTGGCCAAATACACCCCGCTGATGATGGATTCAGACCCGAAAGGCCTCTTCTATCTCCTGGCAGTGCTCAGCTTTATCGGGCTGATGGTTGCATGGTTTGCATTCAGGGAGGGTGGAGTAAATGAGTTTGATATTGAGGGGCAGACAGAGCAAATTTAAACAGACTTAAAGGCCAGTGCCCCTGTCGGGCATGCCATTACCGCTTCCCTCGCTGTCTTTGAGATGCCTTCCGTTAGCGATTTATCAAATGGGACAGCCACCTTCACATCAAAGCCCCTCCCGATAAAGGCAAGGCCAAGTCTTTCACCATGCATTTCTGTGATCTTCACGCATATGCCGCAGCTTATGCATTTACCAGGTTCATAGATTATATTATTATGCCCGTTTATAATTTCAAAGGGGCGTCGTTTCCCGGTGTACCTCCCATCCTTTGCCCCAAATTCATCAGCAAATGTGCGCAGCCTGCACTCCATCTTTTTGCGGCAGTCACAGTGCAGGCAGAAAAGGGATTCATGAGATGCCTGCCCTTTATCCATTTCATCAAGGGGCTTAATATCATGGGGATTGTTTGTGCCTGTGGAATCTGTAAAGCGTGCAAGTTCTTCCTGATCAACCTTTCCCATCCTGCAGTTAAACGGCCTCTTGCTTCCAGTAACAGCCTCTCCTTTGAGAAATTGCAGAATGCCCTCTGCCGCCTTTCTGCCATCAGCCAAAGAGCGCACAGCGAGTTTTAAACCTTTGCGGATATCTCCGCCTGCAAAAATACCTGGTATTTCAGTTTCAAGTGTATCCCTGTTGACCTTAAGCCCACCCTGGACAGGTTTAATATTAAGCCATTCAATGTCATTATGAAGAATATTTCCAATACCCACAAAAACCGCATCAAAGGAACTTTTAAGTTCATCAAGCGTAAGATCCCTTCCTATACGAACCCCCTGTCTGAATTCAACACCCAGTCTCCTGATCTGCTCTATCTCTGCATCAAGGACTCTCCCCGGCAGCATCTCTTCAGGCACCTCATAGCGCAGCATCCCGCCCGGCATTTCACGTTCATCAAAAACCGTGCAGGAGACACCATTTCTCTGAAGATGATATGCTGCACTTAAGCCAGCAGGGCCACTGCCTACTATTGCCACCTTTTTATTCACATCAGCCATTACCGCAGGTTTATACGGCACATTTTCTGCCAGGTCCAGTTCAGCCGCGCAACGTTTTACAAGCCGTATGGATATAGCTTCATCAACCTGTCCCCTGCGGCAGACCTTCTCGCACGGGGCAGGACAAATATAGCCTGTGACTGCGGGAAGGGCAATATCCGCCTTTATTGTCGCAATAGCATCTTTATAACGCCCTGCTGCCATGTGACGGAGCATTTCAGGGATATCCATCCCCGCCGGACATGCCACCTCGCATGGCCCCATGCAGTCACCCGCATGGTCGCTTAAAAGCAGTTCAAGTGCGCTTTTTCGTGCTGCCGCTATTTCAGGGTCATCGTTTGTGACAATCATCCCCTCTTCAGCAATTGTTGCACATGAGGGGACAAGGTTTTTTTTACCCTCCACTTTTACCACACAGATCATGCAGCTTGTAAGGGGTGATATCTCCTTTAAATAGCATAGTGTTGGTATCCTGATGCCAATAGATTCGGCAGCCTCAAGGATTGTTGAGCCTTTGGATACTTGAACTGGTCTTTTATCTATGGTTAAGTTTATCATTCCACCTCTACCGCCTTTTCCGGGCATACATCTTTACATGTGCCGCACCGTATGCAGATATCACTATTGATCTCATGCCTTTCATACGGCTTAAAGGTGATTGCACTCACCGGGCAGCGCTGGGCGCATATGGTGCAGCCGATACAATCCTCTGTAACCCTGTATTTTATAAGCGCCTTGCATTTACCCGCAGGGCACCTCCCCTTTACATGCGCCTCATACTCTTCACGAAAGTATTTTAATGTGGAGAGCACCGGGTTTGGGGCGGTCCCGCCAAGGGCGCAAAGGCTCCCCTCTTTAATCTGATGGGCAAGCTCCTCAAGCTGATCAATATCTATTTGCCTGCCTTTACCGCTGCAAAGCCTCTCCAGTATCTCAAGCATGCGGCGGGTCCCCACCCTGCAGAAGGTGCATTTACCGCATGACTGGTTCTGTGTAAATTGCAGAAAATATTTAGCAATATCCACCATGCAGTCAGTCTCATCCATAACCACCAGCCCGCCTGACCCCATGATGGCGCCTGCCCTTCCAAGTGATTCATAATCAACAGGGATATCTGAAAGGCTGGCAGGTATGCACCCTCCGCTGGGCCCGCCTATCTGGATGGCCTTGAATTTAAGTCCCCCTGCTATGCCGCCCCCAATCTCCTCCACTACCTGCCTGAGCGTAACACCCATAGGCACCTCAATAAGCCCGCCCCTTGCAATCTTCCCTGCAAGGGCAAAGACCTTTGTGCCTTTGCTCTTTTCCGTGCCCATTGCGGCAAATGCTGCCCCGCCATGCCGTAAAATCCAGGGCACCATTGCATAGGTCTCCACATTGTTAATCAGGGTCGGCTTTCCCCATAAACCCTGCTGAGCCGGGTATGGCGGCCTGAGACGCGGCATGCCCCTCTGCCCCATGATGCTCGCAAGAAGGGCGGTCTCTTCACCGCATACAAATGCCCCTGCCCCAGCAACGATAGTAAGATCAAGAGAATGGCCTGTGCCAAGAATATTTTCACCCAAAAAACCGCGTGCATGGCACATCTTTATTGCCTCTGTCATGCGCTCTATGGCAAGAGGGTATTCTGCCCTTATATAGAGATAACCCTTGTGAGCGCCCGCTACAGAGGCGGCAATGATCATCCCTTCAACCACCCTGAAGGGGTATGACTCCATGAGCATCCTGTCCATGAATGCCCCGGGGTCGCCCTCATCCCCGTTCAGGACAATATATCTATCCTTTTCACCCTGGCTGCGCACTACCTTCCACTTTAAAAAAGTGGGGTATCCTGCGCCGCCCCTGCCCCTCAGACCGCTTGACTCTATCTCGGAGATCACCTGATCAGGACTGAGTTCATTAATAGCCCGGTGCAGTGCATTAAACCCTCCTGAACTGATATACTCATCAATATTTACAGGGCTTACGCTGCCGCAGTGCTCAGTAGCAATATTTTTCTGGCGGCCCAGAAAGTCCGCGACATGCCTTTCACGTTTATCAATGGCATATCTCTCAATTGAGACAGGGTCGCCGCCATTGAGCAGGGTATCTAAACCCCTTGATATCGCAGGGATGATCCGTTTTGTAATACTGGCCGGCCTGAAATGCCTTAAGAGTATATCCCTTGCCTCTTCAGGTTTTACACCTGTATAGAGATAGCGGCCCCCGTTTGACATGATTATCTCCATGAGCGGCGTCTCATAGCACATGCCGACGCACCCCACATGTTTGATATTAGCAGGAATACCGGTTTCCTTAATCACCTTTTCTATGGCCGTTTTAAGATGCCCGCTCCCCCTCGCCTGGCAGCATGATCCAAGACCTACCCTTATTTCGCCCTTTACAGGGCCGCCTGATTGATCCCGCCTCTGTTCCTTTTCTACCCTTTTTCTGGCCCCTGCATGGGATAGATAGTTTGACAGGGTGCTCCCCACCTTTTCAGGTGTGAGGTGGCCGTATATCAGATCACCTATCTGAACAACAGGCGCAAGGGTGCAGCAGCCCAGGCATGCAACAGGCTCTATTGTAAACCTGCCTTCAGGGTCAGTATCGCTGTTGTCAGGGATATGTAGATATCTTTTAAATGCATCATATACACCCTGTGCCCCCTTTACATGGCAGGCGGTCCCTATGCAGACCCTTATTATATGTTCACCTGCAGGTGTAAAGCGGAACTGGTCATAAAAGCTGGCAAAGCCCGTGATGGCAGCAGGGGTTATTTCTGTCTTTTCACAGACAAGCGCCATTGCCTCCTGAGGAAGATAACCGTACTCCTTCTGCATGGCCTGCAGCACAGGCAATACCCTGTCAGGGGTTCTTCCAACAGATTCTATAATGGCATCAATTTTTGTCAGATCAGGGTTTTTCATATCCGATACAGTATAAATGTTCCTCTCCTCTTATATATATGCGGCCCGGCATAAAGGCCGGTGTTGCATAACACCTTTCGCCTACAGGGTTACTCGCCTCAACATTGAACCCGTTTTCCCCAGCCCTGCCTATGAACATTGTCCCATCTATGGTGAGAACATACATCCTCTCCTCCACTAAGGTTGGAGAGGCATTTATGTTTTCATTAAAATCATGTTCATAAATAAGCTTGCCATCTTCAAGACTGACATTATAGAGTGTGCCATAGGTGTCCAGATAAAAGACGCTGCTTCCATCCGATACCGGGGAGATAATTGTCGGCCCCACATCATCATTTGTCCATGCAATATGGGTTTGCGAAACATCGCCTGATCCATCTATCTTTATGGCCACATTATGCAGGTCAGGGGCTATTGCTATTGCCAGATTACCGGCAACTATCGGGGAGGCACCCACATCACCCTTTACAGATCTTGCGCGCCATATCTCCTTTCCATCCTCCGGGTTATAGGAGATCACCCAGGGGTCTGCAACGGTTATGAGCTGAAAGGTCTCACCTTTTTTAATTACAATAGGGGTTGTCCAGCTGTTGGGCACATCTCTTTTTGACTCCCATACCATGCTGCCTGTTGCACCGTCAAATGCGTAGAGCTTTGATTTGCCGTCATTAGCCCCTGCCTGGTCATACTGCACCAGCACACGATCCTTATATACCTCAAGGCTTGAGGCATACCCGTAAAGGCTTACAGGTATGCCAAGGTTTTTATGCCACACAAGGCGGCCCTTAAAATCAAAGGCAGCCAGATCACCTGTGGCAAAAATAGCATAAACACGTTTGCCGTCTGTTGCCATAGTGGATGCTGCAAAACCTGTATCCTCCATAACATCAATCTTTCTGTCCCCGGCAGGCGCACCAGGCACATCACCTGTCCATAAAATGGCGCCGGTCAGGGCATCAAAGCAGTAAACCTGGCGTTTTTTCTCATCAGCCCCTGATACAAATACACGATCCTGCCAAACAATGGGTGAGTTGAAACCGGGCAGAGGTATCTCTGTTTTCCACATAATACCCTCGCCGGTCGAGATGTCCCACCTTTCAGGTATACTGGTAAAAGGGGCCAGCCCTGCACCCTCAAGCCCCCTGAAACGGTGCCAATTCAGGGCAAGCTCTTCATATGAGGCATAGGAGGGTTGACCTTTTGCCCCTGCCCTGAGCGCGCTTATATACCCTGAAGGGGTATACTGGTTTAACAGCATGGCAAGGCCTGTGATGAGAGATGCAAGCACAATAAGGGATACCCGGCCCTTTGTCAGGCCAAGCCTTTTAAATGGCTCCATATTGTCTGTGCATGGTTCAGGGTTGATCTTCATAAGATGTGCCTGCCACTTTCTAGCGCCAATTGTAACAGCTGCGCTTATCAGAAGCATCAGACTGCCCAGTCCTGAAAAATCAAGCCTCCTCAGCCGGTCTGCCCGATAGTCACGGTCAACTTCCCTTATCCTCTCTATCAACTGCTCATTTTCAGGATCAGCAAGCAGCTCTATCTTGAGTTCTGTAATCAAGGTGGCACTCCCGGTATTCTGCACATATTGCCGGTACCCGTTATAAATCAGCAGCACAAGAAACAGCGCTGTAAATATGGCGCCTGCAACGATGATGGCCCTGACCATATTCTGCAATCCGGCTGAAACCTTTTTTTCAGGGGTATTATTCATCATCTGCTGCAACACCCCCGCTCTCCTGAATCTTTACAAGACGATATTCCTGCTCCTTGGGGCAGTATCTGTAACATCTGCCGCAGGATACGCAGCCTGCCCTGTCTGCCTCATAATCCTTCTGCCTGGGTCTGAGGCTCAGCATTATAAGCTTGCCGCCCAGTATCAGCCCCAGAAAGCCACCCAGAAACCACCCCCCCTTTTCAAACCTCTCCCTTACCAATGCGGCCCTCTCATAAAGGGATGGTATGCTCTCCCCTGATGACCTGAAAAACTCGCTTGCATCGGTTGTCAAGGTATCAGGCATGTTTTCCTCAACCCAGACCTGTTCAGCAAGGGAAACGGTTGCATGGGTGCGTGCAGCAAGTGGGGCAATGGCGTTACCAATCCATGAGCCTGCGATGGCAATTACAGGGAGCAGCACAAGAAGGAGCGCAAGCCTTTTTTTATCGGCTGCATGAGTTGTCTGGGGCCATTCCTGTACAGGCTGCCTTATGGCGCCGTATGGGCAGGCATCCTCGCAGAGCCTGCATTGATTGCAGTCAGTGGGGGTTATCCTGACACGCCATTTTGAAAACCTTGACAACTGGCGCAGGATCACCCCGTATGGGCAGAGAAACCGGCAGTATGGCCTGCCAATAAAGAAACCTGTGACTAACAGTATCCCCCCGATTATCACCATATCAAGGTTGGCGTTCTGGCGGAAGATCGCCACATAGGGGTCATATTTGCATATGACAAATGCGCTGCCGTTAACCGCAAGCAGGATGGCTATGGCCAGATAAATGTAGGCAAGATATCTCAAGGTGTGCTCAAGCCATGATGGCACCTTTACCGGTTTTATCAGGGTTAAGTCCTGCACAGCCCCGAGGGGGCAGACACCCGCACAAAAGCCCCTGCCGAAGAGCAGCGTTGCGATAAGCGGCATAATAAAGAAAAATATGGTGATCATGGGTATTGCATGGTCAGCCCTGAATATGAGCAGAGAGATATCCTGTATGCTCCCTATGGGGCAGACACACCCCTTTCTGTAAAACCCGAAGTAAACAAGGGAGAATATCATGAGGCAAAAGATCATGGTTCTGCTTCTCTTTTTGAGGGCAAACCACGAGGCAAGGCAAAGTGTAATTACAAGCACAGATGCATCAATAACAGGCCATACCCCTGCACGGGGGGGCGGGGCAGTCATTCCTGGCTTTACATAATCACCCTCAAACTGGGGAGGGGGAAATCTTTCTATTGTAAAGGAATCTATTGCCATGCCTGATATTACAAGGAGGGCAAGCAGCAGGCTGATGGTTCTTATCCTCAAATCGTACCCCCCTTGAACATATAGGGGTTATCAGCAGGCACCCTTATGAATGCATCGGATGGGCACTCAAGGGCTATGGCGCACTGGTTGCAGTTTACGCAACGGTCATGTCGCACCTGCATATGAAGGGAGCCGTTACCAAAACCATTGCAGGTCTTTACACACTTTGCGCACCCGGTACATAATCCTTCATCAATGGTGTACTCATAGTAGGGGTCTTCAATAAACTTTCTTTTTATTGCACCCATCGGACAAAGCTGGTTTTCAGCTCCCTCATTTATTGCATGGGGCTGGGGCTCAAAAAAACCAAAACATATCTTGCAGTAACCGCACACCGCATAGGAGTGCACGCACTTTACAGCAGACTCCTCCAGTACACAGGCGGTCTCGCATTTGCCGCAGGTTGTGCATTTTAATGGGTCTATCTGCCAGGCAAATGTCTGATTCCTGCCGCGGTAAAGGCCAATGCCTATTACACCCCCAATGGCAAGAAGGGAAAATCCGCGCAGGGCATCCCGCAAAAATTCACGCCGGGATTTTGTTTTTTCGTTATTATTTTCCATAACCAACCTCTAAAACATCTGTCTAGTGCCCAAATGAATTTGCAATTTATAGGTGAACGCTAATTATCGATGTATTCGTTATTTTTATAACATCTAATTGCGTCCGTCATTCCCGCGAAGGCGCATTGGCGTCAAGCTAAGCGACAAATATGGTTTAAATGT
Organism: Desulfatiglans sp.; assembly: GCA_012513605.1. Taxonomy (NCBI): domain Bacteria; kingdom Pseudomonadati; phylum Thermodesulfobacteriota; class Desulfobacteria; order Desulfatiglandales; family Desulfatiglandaceae; genus Desulfatiglans; species Desulfatiglans sp. The sequence continues at coordinate 180,206 of JAAZBV010000156.1, forward strand.
TTGTAATAGTTGATTCTTCCTTTTCGTTCTTCATAGCAACAATGGCGTAGTATTACATGTTCAAGTAATAGTTCAG